>PHEM01000327.1 GCA_002842935.1 Alphaproteobacteria bacterium HGW-Alphaproteobacteria-13
TTCAGGGGAGAGGGTTGGGAGAGGGGGAAGGAAGCGCTTCGCTCTCCCCCTCTCAACTGCGGCTAGCCGGACAAGCCGGCAAGCCTGCGTATCTCTCCCTGAAGGGGAGAGAGACCGTAGTCGTCACTTGCCCTTGTCGCGGTTGGCATAGAGCAGCGCCGCCAGCACTGCCGCCGAACCGATGCCCAGCCCGGCCGCGGCGGTTTTCCAGCCCCGGCCTTTCTTGCCGTCCTTGGGCGCCGCTTCCCTGTCGGCGGCCTCCGCCGCGTCGGCGGCTTCCTTTTGCGCCTGCAATTCGCGCGCAGCGCGGATCACTTCATTCTCTTCCTGTTCGTCGGCCTGGGGAGGCTGGTCCTGATCGGTCATGGTCTCTCTTCTCGTTCCTTAGGCAAGCGCCCGGTCCACGGGCACATAGTCGGTTCCGACCGCTTCCGCTACGGCCGCGAACGTCACCTTGCCATTCCAAACGTTCAACCCCTGCGCAAGATGCATGTCGCGGCGCATCGCCTCTTTCCATCCCAGATCGGCGATGCGCAGCGCGTGCGGCAGCGTCACATTGTTGAGCGCATAGGTGCTGGTGCGCGCGACGGCGCCCGGCATGTTGGCGACCGCATAATGGACGATGCCATCGACGATATAGGTCGGGTCGGCGTGCGTCGTCGCGTGGCTCGTCTCGAAACAGCCGCCCTGGTCGATCGCGACGTCGACCAGCACCGATCCGGGACGCATCGTCGCCAGCATGTCGCGGCTGACCAGCTTGGGCGCCTCCGCGCCGGGGATCAGCACCGCGCCGATCACCAGATCGGCCTCCGCCACGCATTCGGCAAGATTGGCGCGATTGGAAAAGCGCGTCTTGGCCCGCGCCTCGAAATAGGTTCCGACGCGTTCCAGCACCTCGGGATCGCGGTCGAGGATGGTGACGTCGGCGCCCAGCCCGGCCGCCATCTGCGCGGCGTTGAAGCCGACCACGCCGCCGCCGATGATCGTGACCTTGCCCGGCGCGACGCCCGGCACCCCGCCTAGCAATACGCCGCGCCCGCCATGTGCCTTTTCAAGCGCCGTCGCGCCCGCCTGGATCGACATGCGCCCCGCGACCTGGCTCATCGGTTTCAACAGCGGCAGGCCGCCGTGCGGGCTGGTCACGGTTTCATAGGCGATGCACACCGCCCCCGACGCCATCAGGTCGCGCGTCTGTTCCGGGTCGGGCGCGAGGTGCAGATAGGTATAGAGGATCTGCCCTTCGCGCAGCATCCCGCGCTCCGCGCCTTGCGGTTCCTTGACCTTGACGATCATGTCGGCGGCGGCGAAGATGTCCCCGGCCGCCGCGACGATTTCCGCCCCCGCCTGCCGATAGAGATCGTCATCGGCGCCGATCCCCGCGCCCGCGCCGCTTTCCACCAGCACGCGGTGACCGTGCGCGACCAGCTCGCGCGCGCTTTCCGGCGTCAGACCGACGCGATATTCGTGATTCTTGATTTCCTTGAGCGTGCCGATGATCATATCTGTTCTCAGCCTCGATACAGCGCGGCGATGCGGTCGGCATAGACCTCCCGCAGCACGTGGCGGCGAATCTTCATCGACGGCGTCATCTGCTCATTCTCGATGGTGAAAGGCTCGTCGGCGAAGTCGAACTTGCGGACCTTTTCGATCACCGACAGCTGGTCGTTGACGCGATCGACCGCCGCGCGCAGCGCCGCGCGGAACTTGTCATGCTCGCGCAGCAGCGACACGTCTTTCGGCAGGCCTTCCGCCTCGGCCCATTCCACCGCCCATTCGGGATCGGGGACGAGGATGCCGACAAGGTGCGGACGCTTGTCGCCATAGACCATCGCCTGCAAGATTTCCGGCTGAAGCGTCAGCATCCCCTCGACGCGCTGCGGCGAGACATTGTCGCCCTTGTCGTTGACGATCAGGTCCTTCTTGCGGTCAGTGATGACGATGCGCCCCTGCCCGTCGATATGGCCGATGTCGCCGGTGTGCAGCCAGGGTCCCTTGCCGGGATCGGCGGGATCGGGGACCAGCACGCGCTGCGTCTCCGCCTCGTTGCGCCAATAGCCCTTCATCACCAGTTCGCCGCGCACGCAGATTTCGCCGTCGTCGGCGATGCGGACTTCGGTATTCATCAGCGGCGGGCCGACCGTGTCCATCTTGATGCCTGCCGAGGGGCGGTTGCAACTGATCACGGGACCCGCCTCGGTCTGGCCATAGCCTTGCAGCAGCGTCAGGCCGATCGAGTGGAAAAAGACGCCGATTTCAGGATTGAGCGGCGCGCCGCCCGACACCATCGCCTTGATCCGCCCACCGAAGCGCCCCTGTATCTTCGGGCGGAACAGCTTGTTCAGCAACAGATCGACGGGCCGGTCGAACAGGCCCATGCGCCGCTCATAATCCTTTTCGCCGACGCGCAGCGCCTGTTCGAGCATCCAGTTCGCGAGCTTGCCCTGTTTTTCGATCGACTTGATCATGCGGGCGCGGATCACTTCGAACAGGCGGGGGACGACGACCATGATCGTCGGCCGTGTCTCCTCGATATTCGAGACGAGCTTTTCCAGCCCCTCGCTGTAATAGATCTGCGCGCCGACCATGATCGGCAGGAACTGCCCGCCCGAATGCTCATAGGCGTGGGACAGCGGCAGGAAGGACAGGAACACCTCTTCGTCGCCGATACCGAAGTCGCTCACCAGCACTTCGGCCGCGCCCGCCGCATTGTGCAGGATCGCGCCATGATGCTGCATCACCCCACGCGGCGCGCCGCCGGTGCCGCTGGTATAGATCAGGCAGGCGATATCCTCGCGCTTCATCGCCAGGCCGCGCGCCTTCGCCGCGTCCAGATGCGCCGCGCCGCCTTCGACCAGCGGCGCCCAGTCGTGAACCGCGACCTCGCCCTGCTGGCCGACGCGCAGCGATTCCATGGCGATGACGATATGCGCGTCCGATCGCATCACGGCGGGCATCAGCGTGCGGGCGAGCTTCGCGGTCGACACGATCACGGCGCGCGCGCCGCTGTTGTCGAGGATATGCTGGTGATCGCGTTCGGTATTGGTGGTGTAGGTCGGGACGGTGATGCACCCCGCCGCCATGATGCCGAGATCGGCGATGCAGAATTCAGGCCGGTTCTCGCTGACCAGCACCACGCGGTCGCCTTCGTTCAGCCCCAGGGCGCGCAGATTGTGCGCGAGCGCGGCGACCTGCTCCGCCGCCTGCCGCCAGCTCAGCGGCTGCCAGTCGCGGCCCGCCTTGCGCCACAGGAACGGGCTGTCGCCGCCCCGCTGCGCCCGGTCGAAGAACATCGCGACCAGGCTGGGGAAATGATCGAGATGAGGGTTTTCCAGCTTCATGACTTCTCCGGCGATAAAGGGAGCGAGGCGGAAAAGCCGTCAGCCCTGCGGCGGCGCGTCGTCGACCGACGCGGTGCCAGGACCGCGCGGATCAGCGGCGCCGCGCCACACCCCGTCAACGCGCTCGGCGGCATTGAGTTTCGACCCGATGTCGCTGGGCGTGAACGCATAGCCGAACGGCGCCATCCGGTCCGCGATCGCCCGGCCCGCCGCGTCATTCTCTATCAGCACGCCGTCCCGGCCGAAATAGAGGTTGGGCAGCGCGATCGCCTCCTGCGCGCTCAGCCCCCAGTCGAGCACGCCGACCAGCGTCTTGGTCACATGCATGATGATGCGCTTGCCGCCCGCCGAGCCGACCGCGAGCACGACCTTGCCGTCGGGACCATAGACGATCGTCGGCGACATGGACGACAGCGGGCGCTTGCCCGGCTGCACGCGGTTCGCGGCGGGCGCGCCCGCCTTAGGTCAGGGAGGCGACATTGCCGCCGCGATCGACCGCCACGAAATGGGTCGTGCCATTCTCCGCGACCGGACCCGAGGCGCTGCGCGGCTGTGCCCCCGGCGGCGTGCCGGGCGGATAGGCGGCCGCGCGCCCATAGGGGGAAATGAGGCGGCGGCGGTTGGCCAGATAGTGTTTGTCGAGCAGCCCCGCGACCGGCACGTCAATGAAGTCGCCGTCGCCGAGATAGAGGTCGCGGTCGGCATAGGCGAGCTGCATCGCCTCCGCGAGCAAGTGCCAGCTCATCGGATTGTCCTTGCCCATCGCCTTCATGTCCCAGCCCTCGATCATGCCGAGGATGCCGAAGACGGTGGTCGCGCCCGACGAGGGCGGCCCCATGCCGCAGACCTTGTAGACGCGATAGGTGGTGCAGACCGCCGGGCGCTCCTTCGCGCGATAATCGGCGAGGTCCTTCGCGGTGATCGCGGCGGGATTGCGCGGCGCACCGGCGACGGCCTCGCGGATCGCGCGGGCATTGGCGCCGCTGTAGAAAGCGTCCGGCCCGCGCGCGGCGATGTCGCGCAGCACGGCGGCATAAGTCGGGTTCCTGATCAGCGTGCCGACCGGGGCGGGCTTGCCATCGACATAATAGATGGCGCGCGCCGCCGGAAAATCCTTCCACAACGGCTGGAAGCGGTCGAGCCACGCATAGAGGGCGGGCGTGACCTCGAATCCCTCTTCGGCCAGCTTGATCGCGGGCTGGAACAGCGCCGCCCATTCGAGCTTGCCCCATTTCCCGTGCGCCGTTTCCATCAGCCGGATATTGCCCGGCACACCGACCGACAGCCCGCCCGGCACCACGTCCATGAAGGGGCGCGGCTTGCCGTCGGGACCCAGGAAGCGTCCTTCCTTCGCCGCGGCGGGCGCCGTCTCGCGCCCGTCGATCGTCGCGATGTTCCCGCTTTTTTCGTCATGATAGACCAGCAGGCCGCCGCCACCGATGCCGCTCGACTGCGGCTCGACCAGCGTCAGCACCGCGATCATCGCGACGGCGGCGTCGGCGGCCGACCCACCCTGATGCAATATCTGCCGCCCCGCCTCCGTCGCGCGCGGGTCGGCGGAGGACGTCACCCCCTGCGCGAGCGCGAGCGAAGGGATGGCGAGGAAAAACAGGCCGATGAGGGAAAGGAGTCGCTTGATCATGCACGCGACATTGGCGCGGGGGGAGGATGGGCGCAAGCCTTGTTCCCGCTACTCCCCTCCCGCAGGCAGGAGGGGTTGGGGGTGGGCCAGCGACGTTGCGGTTGCCCACCCCGCTGCGACTAGCCAG
>PHEM01000328.1 GCA_002842935.1 Alphaproteobacteria bacterium HGW-Alphaproteobacteria-13
CACCATCCGTCAGCCTCCATGCTGACACCCTATGAATCACTCAAATATCCGCTTGGGAACCCCCTATTTGATGACACGCCCTTGTTTCAGCATCCATGGTCTGCCCTGTCCTCGGGCGCCGCGCTTTTTTGTTTCACGCGAAGACGCGAAGGCGCGAAGAGGTCACGCTTGCCGCGAAGCGGCTTTCTCCTTCAACCGTGCGACCGGCTGTACCGTTGAAAGGATAAGGGACCTGTCGGTCCCAAGCCCTCTTCTTCGCGCCTTCGCGTCTTCGCGTGAAACCAACTGGCACCGTTCTGGCGGGCGAACGCCGGGCCATGGATGCTGAAACAAGTTCAGCATGACGAGTGTTTAGCGGCTATTCTCTAAGACCGCGCAGCGCCGCCCCTGCCGCGAAAGGCCCGATCACCGTCAGCAGCAGGCTCGACGCCGCCAGCAGCTTCATCGCCCCGCGCCCGGCCGGGTCGAGCATCCCGGCGCCGAAGATCAGCAGCGGCACCGCCAGCGGCAGCACCAGCAGGCCGCCGATCGCGTTGCCGCCCTTCAGGTTCGCGGTCAGCGCGGCGCTCAGCACCGCGAGTGCGGCGAGGGCGGGGATGGCGAGGGCGAGACCGGTCGCCAGCAGTTCGATGCGCGCGCCGTCCTGCGCGAGCAGCGCCGCCGCCGGGAGCAGCGCGACCAGCAGCGGCAGGCCGAAGCCGATCGCGTGCGCCGCGATCTTGACCGCTGCGACCGCTTCGTCGGCGAAACCGCGCACGGCGAGCTGGTCGAGCACGCCTGCCTCGCGGTCGGGCCGCACCAGACGGTCGATCGGCAGCAACGCCGCAAGCAGGGCCGCGACCCAGACCATCCCGCCGCCGGTCTTGGCCAGCAGCGGCGCGTCGGGACCGACCGCGAAGGGAAAGGCCGTCGCAACGAGCAGGAAGAAGACCACTGGCAGCCACAAAGCCCCGCTGCCCCACGCACGCCGCAGGTCGCGCCAGAAGAGGGTGAGGAGGGCGGTCATCGGGTGCCTCCGTCATTGCGAGGAGCCGAAGGCGACGCGGCAATCCCCAGCCACCGGCATGGCACGGACGCACGCTGGAGATTGCTTCGCTCCGCTCGCAATGACAGGGGGGGACTCACGCCAGCACCCCCATGTTCAGTTCCGCCAGTTCCTCCAGCCCCAGCGCGAAATGCGATGCCAGCAGCACGGCGCCGCCGCCCGCGCGGTGCGCCGCGATCGCCGCGACCAGCCGCGCCTGCGCCGCGTCGTCCATGCCGTTGGCAGGCTCGTCGAGCAGCCAGACCGGCGCGGCGCTGGCGATCACGCGCGCCATCGCCGCGCGCTTGCGCTGGCCGGTCGAGAGCATTGCCACCGGCACGTCGGCCAGCGGGGCGAGCGCCATTGCCTCCATCGCGCGCGCCACCATCGGTCCGTCGATGCCGTCGATCCTTGCCCAGACATCGAGCGCGCGGCGCAGCGGCAGTTCGGCGTCGAGCGCCGCCGCCTCGTCGATCAGCGCGATACGCTCGCGGCGTTCCACCGTCCCGGCGGCGGGACGCAGCAGGCCGGCGGCAAGGCGGATCAGGCTGGACTTGCCCGCGCCGTTGGGACCGCGCAGCCACAATGCCTCGCCGCGCGCCAGCGTCAGCGACAGTCCTTCAAATAGCAGCCGCTCGCCGCGAATGCAGGCGACCTTGTCGAGCGTCAGTAATGCGCTCACGCCGCCTCCTCCCCGTCATTGCGAGCGGAGCGAAGCAATCTCCAGCGTGCGTCCTCGCCATGCCGATGGCTGGAGATTGCCGCGTCGCCTTCGGCTCCTCGCAATGACGGGATGGGCGTCACGCCATATCCTCCAGCGCGTGCATGTCGTCGTCGGAGAAGCCGAAATGATGGCCGATCTCGTGGATCAGCACATGGCGCACCAGCCAGTCGAGCCGCTCGCCCGCCTCGATCCATTCGACGAGGATCGGGATGCGATAGAGCGTCACGCGGTCGGGCATCGCGCCGCTGACGTCGATGCTGCGCTCGGTCAGCGGACGGCCTTCGTAGAGACCCGTCAAATCATAGGGATGCCCGATGCCGAGCGACGCCAGCACCTCGTCGTCCGCATAATCCTCGACGGCGATCACGACGCCGCGGATATGCGGCTTGAAGACGGCGGGCATCGTTTCCAGCGCCGCCTCGGCCATCGCGAACAGCGCGTCGGCGTCGGGCGCGCCGCCGGTCCAGCCGGGTGGGAGTTGGGGAAGGGCGCTCTTGTCGGTCATCGCGCCCTTCCTTATGGCGGGCGGGACCTGTTGACCAGCGGGAGATGGAGATGGTTCGCAAACTCGACGAGGCAGAGCGCGCCGCGCTGCTGACCCGCTTTCCCCTATGGACGCACGAGCCGGGGCGCGACGCGATCCGGCGGCGCTTTCTGTTCGCCGATTTCGCGCGGGCGTTCGGCTTCATGTCCAGCGTCGCGATCATCGCGGAGAAGATGGATCATCATCCCGAATGGTCAAATGTCTATAATCGCGTTGACATCTTGCTGACGACACATGATTGCGATGGCCTGTCGGAACGCGACGCGAAGCTGGCGGAAGCGATAGAGGCGCTGGTTCAGGGTTCCGATACCCTTCGAGCAGCGGGGGAATGAGGGGAGTCATATGACCGATAGCCTGCTGCGCCGAAAGTCCGTCGTCCCGGATCATGCGGAGGGCGCCCAGCTTGCGCGCACGCTGAGCTGGCCGCATCTCGTCGCGCTCGGCGTCGGGGCGATCGTCGGTACGGGTATATTGACGCTGATCGGCGTCGGCGCGGACAAGGCGGGACCGGCGGTGATCCTGTCCTTTGCCATCGCCGGGCTGATCTGCGCCTGCGCCGCGCTCGCCTATGCCGAGATGGCGACGATGATCCCGGCCTCGGGCAGCGCCTATACCTACAGCTATGTGGTGATCGGCGAACTGATCGCGTGGATCGTCGGGTGGAGCCTGATCCTCGAATATTCGCTGGTGGTCAGCGCGGTCGCGGTCGGCTGGTCGGGCTATGCTGCGCCGCTCTTGCAAGCCTGGGCGGGCGTGCCGATGGCGCTGATGCAGGGACCGGAACTGGGCGGCATCGTCAACCTGCCCGCGATCGCGATCATCGGCGTCGTCGCGGCGATGCTGATGTTCGGCACGCGTGAAAGCGCGACGGTCAATGCCGTGCTGGTGCTCGTCAAGATCGCGGCGCTGGTGGTGTTCGTCGCGCTGGCGCTGCCGGCCTTCAACGCCGCCAATCTCGAACCTTTCAGCCCTTATGGCTTTGCCAAGCATATGACGCCCGACGGCGCGGAGCGCGGGGTGATGGCGGCGGCGGCGATCATCTTCTTTGCCTTCTATGGCTTCGACGCGATCGCGACGGCGGCGGAAGAGGCGAAGAATCCCGACCGCGATCTCAAGATCGGGATCGTCGGGTCGATGGCCGCCTGCGTCGCCATCTATGTCGGCGTCGCGGTCGCGGCGGTGGGGGCGGTCACCTACAGCCGCTTCGCCAACAGCCCGGAGCCGCTGGCGTTGATCCTGCGCGAACTGGGGCAGCCGCTCGCCGCGCAATATCTGGCGGTGTCGGCGGTGATCGCGCTGCCGACGGTCATCCTTGCCTTCTTCTTCGGGCAGAGCCGCATCTTCTTCACCATGGCGCGCGACGGCCTGTTGCCCGCGAGCCTTGCCAAGGTGTCGGCGCGCGGGACGCCGGTGCGCATCACGCTGTTCACGGCGGCCGTGGTCGCGGTGCTGGCGGGCTTCATCCCGCTCGGCGAACTGGCGGCGCTCGCCAATGC
>PHEM01000329.1 GCA_002842935.1 Alphaproteobacteria bacterium HGW-Alphaproteobacteria-13
GGCGGCGGGGGCGGCGGCGGGGGAGCCGGCGGCGGCGGCGGCGGGGGAGCTTCCGCGCCACCGAAGTTGTAGGTCAGCGTGCCCAGGATCGAGTGCGACCGGAAACGGCCCTCGACGTCGCGGCCCAGCTGGTCGACCAGCTTCACCTTGTCGTGGTTGAAGAAGCGATACTTCAGACCCACGTCCCAGTTGCTGCTGATCGGAGCGCGGACGCCCGCGACAGCCTGCCAGGCAAAGCCCGTGTCCGAATCGTCCAGGAACGCACTGGCGAAGACCGGCTCGATCGACGTACGGGCGACACCGACGCCGCCGCCGACGAAGCCCTGAAGACCATCGTCGGGACCGAAGTCGAGCAGGCCGTTGACCATGAAGCTCAGGACATTGCTGTCACCGTTCAGGGGCGCGGTGCCCGTGAAGTTGCCCGTGTTGTTGGGGTTCGACGGAATGCCGGGCGCGCCAAAGGTGCCCGACTTGATGTCGGCTTCGCGATAGCCGACTTCGACTTCCGCGCGGAATCCGCCGAAATCGTAACCGACGACGCCTTCGAAGTCATATCCGGTGCGGTGATCGAGCGTAGCGGCGTTGCTGACAACACCATTGGGCGTACCGATGTCGAGGTCGATATCCTCGACGATCATCGCACCACCACCAACACCGACATACCAGCTGTTGTCGCGAGCGAGAGCAGGCGACGCAAGAGCGGTGGAGGCCAACGCCACAGCGACGGCAAGCTTCCTCATAATGGATTCCCCTTTCAATTGAGAGTCACGTCTCGTCAGACGTCCTACTCATGCCTTTGGTTCCGCGCAAGCTAACAAATCGTCAATCTGTTGCCGAAAAGTCGCATTTTTAAAGCGAACAGTGTCAAAATCAGCCTGATATCAGAATACCATGGGCCGCGAGCAGCGATATCAGCGCCGCGATCGCCGTACGCGCCTGGGTGTCGATCACGGTGCCGCCGGACGGGGCGGCGACCGTCGCGGGTCCGGCCCAGACGCCGCCGTCGAATCGCAGAATCGCACCGTCCGACAATCGCACGGCGCGCATTCCGCCGCGCGGCGCGGCAAAGCGCCAGCCGCCCCCGGTCCACAGCGCGATCGCTCCGCCCTGCCCGCTCCATGCGCCGGTCGCGCCGCCCGCGACGATCCAGCACTGCCCTTCGACAGGCGTGGACGGAGGCGTGGCGGCGGGTCCGCTCTCCACGCAAAGCTGGACGAGCGCGTCGATCAGCGTCAGCGCCTCGTTATGATACATCTCCTTCTGCGCCTGCGCGGGAGCGAGCAGGGGCAGCGCAAGGCGCGGCGTCACGGGGGTGTCGGTCATCGTCCATCCTTTCAGGTCAGCGGCAGAAACAGCGGCGGCGACAGAGCAAGATCGCCCGCCTGGCGGATTTCGAGCCTGCGGCCGGGCGGGATCGCCGCGACCTCCGCCGCATCGAGATCGAGCGACGGCGCCGACGTCTGCCACGGCCCGATGCCCGCGACCGGCGGATCAAGCGCGATGCGCCAGCTTTCCGCCGCTTCGCCCAGCGGCAGATCGACATGGTCGCGCCACCCCGTGTCGATTCGGCTGCGCCGCGCCCAGCCGACGCGCAGCCCGCCCGCGCCGTCCGAACGCGCGCGCCCATGCACGGGCGGCGGCGGACGCAGCGCCGCGGCGGCGGCCGGAACATCGACCTCCTCGATCGCATGACCGCCGCGCGGCGCCCATTGCAGTTTCGCGCCGCCGCCCTCGGCGCGCGCGGCCATGTCGTCGGGCAGCAGCATCAGCGCCGCATCGTCGAGCAGCACAAAGGCCGTCCCGGCCGCATGCACCGTCCGCGCATCGCTTCCCGCCCGCCCGCGCAGCAGGCGCGACAGACGCCACAGGCCGGGCGCGACCGCTTCGGCGCGGCCGAACTGGATCACCTCCCCGCCGACCATCGCCCGGTTCGCGCCGCCGAGCAGCCGCATGTCGTCGACCGACACCAGCGACATCGCCGGATTGACCAGCGTCACCAACAGGTCATTCTTTCCGTCGAACAGATGGTCCGGCCCGGCGCCCAAGGCCGCCGCCAGCGCGCCGAGCGCCGCCGCCGGACGAATGGCGCCGACGGGAACCGGCTCCGCCCCCGCCGCCGCGACGAACCACAGGTCGGCGCCGCGCCAGCCATCGTTGCTTCCTGCCGCCGCGATCGCGATGCGCGGCGTGGATGCGGCGGGATTGTCGAAATTGGGCAAGTCGAACAGGCGCACCGTGCCTTCCGCGTCGGACCAGTCGGGCGAGGCGACGGCAACCCCCGGCTCGGCAGGCAGCGGCGCCACCGGCAAGGGTTGGGATCGCCGCAGTTCGATCGT
Organism: Alphaproteobacteria bacterium HGW-Alphaproteobacteria-13; assembly: GCA_002842935.1. Taxonomy (GTDB): domain Bacteria; phylum Pseudomonadota; class Alphaproteobacteria; order Sphingomonadales; family Sphingomonadaceae; genus Sphingopyxis. Next base: position 2,337 of record PHEM01000329.1, read on the forward strand.
CACGCGCCCGTCCCGCACGGTTCGCGCCGCCAGACGCCAGACATCGCCGCCCGCCAGCCGCAACGGCAACCCCACGGACAGCGCCAGCGCCGCCAGGTCGGTCTCGACGATCAGCGTCTCGCGCTCGTCGGCCGCCGCCGCAAGCTGCTGCGCCAGCGCGCGCGCCGACCCGGCAGGGAGCACGGCAGGCAGGTCGATGCGCTCCTCGCGCGCGCCGCCGCCCGCGACGGCGCTCGCCTGCTGGCCAAGCTGATAATCGCGCTCCGGCTCATAATGGCGCAGCCGGATGACGCCGGGCAGCGCCGACAGCGGCGCCCGCCGCCGTTCGATGATATCGCTTTCGGTCTCGACATGCCGCGCCGCGCGAAAGGCGGACAGCGACGGCACCGTTTCCGACCGGGCCACGGGCGCCAGCCGCCAGCCCTCCGGCCCGCTCACCAGCCGCACGCCGTCCACGTCGAACAGCGGCGCCAGCGCGTCGCGCACGCGCTCGCCCGACGCGGCATAGCCCGCGACGGGCCACCGCCCTTCACAGCGCCCCGCCTCGCCCAGCAGCCCATCCGCCACCAGCCCGGCATCGACATCGCCCGCGTCGCTCTCGACCTCGAAGGTCAGCGACGGGATGCGATTGCCGAACGCCGCCAGCTCCAGTTCCTCGAACACCGCATAGGCGATGCCACGAAAGGCACTGGCCGACGCCGGGCCGACGGCAGAGGCGATCAGCGGGTCGGCCGCCTGGTCCTCGCTGCCGTCATACCAGCGAAAGACGCAGCGCTCCTGAAACCGCCCGGTCGACCCGCGCAGCAGATTGCCGTCGGCCCAGATGCGGCGGATCGCGCGGATCGGCCGCGACGACAGCGCGACCGCGAGCGACGCGGCATAGCTATATTCGGTCACGCTCGGCCGTCCCTTGCCGCCGCCGCTCGTGCGGCGCCGTTCGATCAGGTCGGTCGCCCAGACGACGCTGCCCGCGACCCGCATCGTCCCGAACAATCGCGGAATCTGCTGGCCATAGGTCGATGCCTGCACTTTCAGGTCGGCCAGCCGCGGTCCCTCGCGCCCTTTCGGCCGGAAGATCGCGGCGTCGGCCTGTTGTCCCAGCACGGCCCCGACCGCCGCCCCGACCGGCCCGCCCACGATCCCGCCGACCACCGTCAGCACCAAAGTCGCCATTGTGAACTCCTCCAACCCCCCTCCCGCAAGCGGGAGGGGCAGTGAGACTTACGAACTTGTTCGTTAGTCGCAGCGGGGTGGGCCAAGTCGCCACCGCTCCCCGACACGCCCATCCACCGGCGTCTCCACCACGCGGCGAAGCCCGGCATGGGCATGGACCATCACGCCCTCCCCCATCAGCCCCAGATGGAACTGTCCGGCGGCATAGGCGATCAGCGCCACATCCCCTGCCCGCGCATCGCCGACCGGCGCAAACCCGGCTGCCCGCAGCCCCGCC
>PHEM01000009.1 GCA_002842935.1 Alphaproteobacteria bacterium HGW-Alphaproteobacteria-13
CTTCTATGGCGTCTGGCGCTGGTGGCGTTTCCGCCGCCAAACGGTGCTGGCGCTGATCGTCGTCGGCTTGGCCGGAGGCGCAGTCTATGCCTGCAATCCCGATTGGAGCTATGCTTCGGGTCTGCAAAAGGTGATTGCCTCGGGCGGCAACCCATCGGTCCTGTTGGCGGAAAGCTGGGCGCTGGCGGTGGTGGTTGGCGTGATGTTCAGCGCAATCAGCGCAGGCACTTTTCTTTTGCAACTGCCAAACACGAAGACAGCTGCGACCCGACTCGCCGGCGGCCTGCTGCTGGGGACCGGAGCTATGCTGGTTCCGGGCGGCAACGACACCCTGATGCTCTGGGTCATCCCCGGCGTGACGCTCTATGGCCTCGTCGCCTACGGCACAATGATCCTGACCATAGTCCTGCTCATGGCGCTGATGCAGAGAAGTCCGCGCCGCCGTCACCCGCGTTGAGTCAATCCGGGCAACAGGAATTGTCGCTCTGGCGTGGCGGGCATGGAACAGTCCCATAGGAGCAGAAGACGCAGCAGTCCCCTTCAAGCGGCCGCAGCGTCTCGCCACAACCCACGCAGCGATAGAAGAACCAGCAGGCGTCGGTCGGCATGAGCTCGTTCGCCTGCTGGCCGCAATGCGGGCAGGTGATGGTCGATTCCAGTGTGACGGAAGAATTGGACATGGGGGGACTCGCCGCGCGCTAGAGGTTGCATCGGAACAACATCAATCTGCCGTGCCGCGCACTGGATAGTCGTTTGCCATGATGTAGCGCAGACCGCCCAGCAGCGACTTCAGGTCGGGCCGGACGAAGGGAGCGTTCGAGAGGTCGACGATCTGGACCCTGCCCTGGGGATTGATCACGAAGATGGCCGGCTCGGCAAAATTGCGGTCGGTCTCATTGGGCGAACGTGGCGAGGACATGTATAGTCCGAGCTGACGCATCTGTTCCTCGCCAAGACCCGCGAGCAGTGGAAATGTCCAGCCATGCGCCATGGCGTCTTCCTGCGCCCGCTCGACCGGGTCCGACGACAACGCCCAGACCGAGACTCCCGCAGCCACGAAATCGTCCTTGAGACCTTCAAGCGTAGCCAGGTACTGCTTGCACAACGGGCAATGCTTGCCCCGGTAGATGACGATCAGACGCCAGCCCTCGGATTCAGCGGGCGTGACCTGGCCGCCCGCCGCCGACGGCCAGGTGAACGACGGGAAGAGGTCACCGGCGGTGAATTTGGCCTGGATACCCATCTGATTTCCTCTCCTTCCGATAAGCGTGCTGCTCAGTAGCGCGTCGTCAATTCGACCAGCCAGTCCGGCATGATCGACAAGGCCATGCTCTCGAGGTCACGGTCGAAACCGGTCACAACGAGAAGGCCTACGGCCAGCAGGGCCATCCCGAAGGCAGGTTTGGCAAAGCGGGCAATGGCCTGCAGCGACCTGGCCTTCTTTCCGAGTGCCTTGCGCGATCCGTAAGCGAAGGCGAGGATCGAAGTTGCGACACCGACGCCAAAGGCGAGAAACGTTACGAAGGCAGACAGAAGGTCGTCTCCCTGGCTTGCGGCGGCGATGGCTGCGCCCAGCGTCGGTCCGACGCAGGGAGCCCAAACCAGGCCGAGCAGGGCGCCTACCAGGAATTGACCGCGAGCACTGGTGCCATCGACCCTGGAGAGGGCAAGGCTCGCACGGTTGGTCAAGGGGCTTGCTGCGGCACTGATTGCAGCCTGAGCCGGCGGCACCAGCAGTACCACACCTGCCAGGGTCAACAGGGTGCCGGCGGCAATCCTGACTGACTGTTCCTCGATGCCCAACTGAAACCCGAAGGCCACGATCACAAAGCCGAAGCTGGCGAACGAAGTGGCAAGACCGGTGGCAAGCGCCACCGGCCCAAGACGGGCGCTGCCGAAAGCAGAGGTCACGAGGATCGGGATTAGCGGCAGCACACAAGGGTTGAGGATGGTAACCACGCCCGCCACGAACGCGAGCAGGAGTTCTCCGGTCATTTCGGATCAAGCCCGATCGCGAGGATCAGACGCCGCCGAGCACGGCCGCGCGCAACTGTTCGGGCCGCGTTTCAGCGACAGACCGAGCAGTCTCCTGCCGCCCCCTGAAGACAAGGACGGTAGACTGGCGGGGGATGCGATGTTCGCGCAGGAAGGCCTTTTCCTTGTCGAAATCGACCTTGACGAAGACTGCATTCCTGAGCCGGGGCTCGCTGCGCAACGCATCCAGGATCGGGGCTTGCGCACGGCAGGTTGGGCACCAGGTCGCGTGTATGTCGACCACGATTGTCTTGCCTTGCGCTTGAGCTCGCGCAAAGGACTCGGCTGAATAGTTGGACCAGTTCGGGCTGGCAAAAGCCGGTACGGATGCCAGCATGGCCAGGATGAGAAGAATCTTCTGGATCAGACGTGTCATGATCGCACTTTCGCTTGGAAGTGAGGATGAGGCCAAAGGGCTGACGGGCGTTTCCACCCGCCAGCCCCGATCAAGCCGTCAGCAGCACGGCAGTCCGCAGCAAGCGGCCAGCGCGCAACAGGCTTCAGCAAAGGCTGATGGGCTCGCCGCGAAGGCGACGCCCGGGGTCAGCAGTGCCGATGCAGCAAGGATCTTTGTGATGAACTTCATGTCAATTCTCCAGAATTTGGTTGTGGTTGAAGTCAGTGCGCCTGCTCGCGGGGAGGAGGCGGAACCGGCTTTCCGGAGAAGTGTGCGAGAAAACGGGGACGCTGGTGGCCCAGCAATTCGCCGCTGAGTTGAATGGAAATGGCTGGCGGAACCGAGATGACCGCCACCGCACAGATGCGTTCGCAGGCAGCAAGGCCTGTCTCGCAGTCTCCCGATTGGCCGTCGCAACAATCGACGCAGCTCGTGGCGGGCAGATGATCGCTGGCATGGACGGCCGCTTGACCCGGCAGCGGCCCCAGGATCAGCAGAAACGCGGTGAGGCAAAGTAGCGCAAGTCGGCCCATAGGCCCCTGTTCGCGTCTGGCCCCGCGTTGGTTACAGCCACTCGCAATAAATTCGTTCATCCCCTCCGCCAGGCATGATAGCGCTCGACGAGCCGGAGCAGTCCCTCGGGCGCATGCTTCTTCTTCCACTCTCCGGCAGCGTACTTGTTCGCTTCGGCCATGGTCGGGTAAGTGTGGATCGTTCCCATGATTTTGTTGAGGCCAAGGCCGTGCTTCATGGCCAGCACATATTCGGCGAGCAGCTCGCCGGAGTGCTCGCCGACGATGGTTGCGCCAAGTATGCGATCCTTGCCCGGAGGGGTGAGAACCTTGACGAAGCCTTTCGTGGCGCTGTCGGCAATGGCGCGATCCAGCTCGTGAAGCGGGAAAACGGTGACTTCATGGGCCAAGCCCTGCTCGCGGGCTTCCTGTTCGTTGATGCCAACGCGCGCCACTTCGGGGTCGATGAAAGTGGTCCAGGGGATGACCCGATAATCGGCCTTGAACCGCCAGAATTGCCCAAACAGCGCGTTGACGCTGGCGAACCAGGCCTGGTGCGCCGCCGTATGGGTGAACTGGTAAGGTCCGGCGACATCGCCAGCGGCATAGATGTTGGAATAAAGGGTCGCCAGGTATTCGTCCGTGACAACAGTGCGCTGCGTCTCGATGCCGAGTTCTTCCAGCCCGTAGCCCGAAAGGCGAGCCTTGCGCCCGACCGCCACGATCAGGGCATCGAAGGCAACGATCTTCTCCTGCCCTTCGGCTGAGAGCACGAGGCGCCTTTCCGCGCCGTTTTCGACGCGAATGGCCTCATGCCCGGTCAACACGGTGACGCCCGATGCTTCCTGCGCCGCACGGGCGAGCTGCGATACATCCTCATCCTCGCGCGGTAGCAACCTCTCTCCGCGCTCGACTTGAGTGACTTCCGCGCCGAGGCGGGCAAAGGCCTGGCTCAGTTCCGAGCCGATCGGGCCGCCGCCGAGTACGACGATACGCCGAGGCATTTCGTCGAGCGTTGCGAAATGCTCCCACAAGGTATCGCTCGTGAGGTAGCCCGATTCCGCCAACCCTGGCAGGTCTGGCACTGTTGGCTCGGCACCCGCGGCGATCACGATCGACCGGGTGGTGAGCCGCTGCGTCGTTCCGTCCTCGCGCGCGATCTCGACCGTCCATGGATCGATGATCCGGGCATAGCCCTTGACGACATCGACGCCGAGGCCGGTGTAGCGCTCAACGCTGTCGTGGGGCTCGACAGCGGCGATGATGTCGTGGACCCGGCCCATGACCGCCTTGAAGCTGAAGCCCGGTTCTGAACTTTCCAGGCCGTAGCGGTCGGCATGGCGCATTTGTTCGGCGATGCGCGCGGACTTGATCAGCGCTTTCGATGGGACACAGCCGTAGTTGAGGCAATCACCGCCCATCTTCGACGCTTCGACCAGCGTGACCTTGGCCCGAACTGTCGCCCCGATCAGCGAGGAGACGAGCCCCGCCGCGCCCGCGCCGATCACCACCAGGTTGCGATCGAAGCGCCGGGGGCGCCGCCAGCGCGCATAGACCCGCCGCCGCCTTATCACGGCCATGATCCACTTGCCGACCCACGGCAGCGCCCCCAGCGCGGCGAAAGAGGCCAGCAGTCCGGGCGAGGCGATATCGGACAAGGCTTCGATCCGCGCCAATTGAGTGCCCGCGTTGACGTAGACAACCGTTCCCAGGAACATGCCGAGCTGGCTCACCCAGTAGTAGGTCCAGGTCCTGATCGAGGTCAGGCCCATAGCCAGGTTGACCGCAAAGAACGGAAAGACAGGAACCAGCCGCAGCGAGAACAGGTAGAAGGCGCCGTCGCGTGCCACGCCGTCGTTCACCGCGCGAAGCCGAGCGCCAAAGCGCGCCTGGACGGCATCGCGAAACAGGTAGCGCGATGCAAGGAATGCGAGCGTCGCGCCGATTGACGAAGCGAACGAGACGACAAGCGTGCCCGTGGTCACGCCAAACACCGCGCCTGCCGCCAGAGTCATGATTACGGCACCCGGAACCGAGAGCGCGGTCAGGATCACGTAGATGGCAAAGAATGCCAGCAGAACGAGCAGCGGGTTGGCTTGGTAGAAATGTTCGATTGCCGCCTGCTGCGCCTTGAGCGCATCGAGCGTCAGATACTGCCCGAGATCGAGCAGGAACCATGCGGCAAGGCCAATCACTAGCAGGCCGGCAACGGCGATGCGTTTCAACAGATTGCTCCTGGTCGGAATTGCTGTTGGCCGTTTGTCGGTGGAAGACCCAGAGTTCTTACACATCCTTTTGTTCGGAGGAGGACGCGTAGGCCTTTGCGGCGTCACCGAGCCGCGGCAGCTGCCGTTCGAAATTTGCGCATCCCCGGCACATGCCGATGTGCAAGCGCAGTTTCATCCGCTCCGAAAACGACAAGGTGCGCTCCCGGCTCTGGGACATCAGGAACGTGGCATCGTGGCAGTTCATCATGATCAGGCCCCCTCGTGGAACCAGTGAAGTTGCAGACAGGCGCGCAAGGCCAGACGTGCGCGATGCAGGATGACGTGGATATTGGAGACCGACAGGCCAAGCTCGCTACAGATTTCCTGCGTTTCCAGTTCGACAATCTCGCGCATCATGAACACGCGGCCTTGTTGTGGTGGCAGTCGGTTGAGGCAGGCATCGAAGACGGCAAGAAACTGGCTGGAGTGCAGTTCAGCTTCGGGATCTTCCCAACGCGCTGGCCGGGCTGCATCCCTCCACATGCCTTTCCGGTCGAATACGGCCGGCAATGCGCCTTCCTGGTCGGTTTCCTGCATCTGGCTCGCGACCACCGGTCGGCGCTGGCGTTGCCGCAGGATGTCAGCGACCTTGTTCTTCAGAATCGCGATGATCCACGTCTTCAGCGCCGCCTCACCTCGGAAATTGGTGACGTTCTTGAGCGCACCCGCCAGTGCTTCCTGCACCGCATCCTCCGCTTCATCGTCACTGCCGAGTTGGAGGCGGGCAAACCGGAGCATGTCTTCGCGGACACGGGCTAGGAATGCCGGATCGGCATCGGCGAACTCGGTCCCTAGCCTGGCGATCTGGTCCATTCAGCGCTCCAGTGCTTTGCGTGCCTTGGCGGCGCTGTAGCTCGCGACGAGATAAGGGACGGTGTAGTTAAGCAGCACCTTGCCCCACTCGATCCCTGCTCCGTGCCACAGGGCGGAGCCCTGGTTGATAGCGTTGAGACAAGTTCCGACAAACAAGGATACCTTGATGGCTCCCGTAACGACGGGCCGGGACAGCATGTGATTCAGTAATCCTGCCATGTATCCCCTCATCATCCGTGTCTAACGGGATCGGTGTAACGGCCGACAAAGCTGCGGTCGATCCAATCCTTGATGCGCCAGACCCAATTACCGATGGCAACGATACGACCCCACGAAAGAATTGCTCGCTTATCGCCCAAAGCCAGCAAGTACAGCGTCCGGCGTCGTGGTTGATATTGACGGAGTTCGGTTCCGCCCACCACCGCGCGAAGATTGGCGGCAAGGACCGGGCCTGCTTTCACGGCGTGAACTCCGGATCGTTCGAGATTGCGGTCGATACGGTCGATGATGTCTCCGGCGGCTAAGACGAAGTCGTGGGATGAGCTGCGCATATCCGCGCCGACCGCGACAAAGCCGTTCTCGTTGCAGGCAAGACCCGACCGCGCCAGCCAACGCGGCGCCCGGCTACCCGTCGCCGCGATTACGCAATCGGCAGGGAGAAAATGGCCGTTGGAGAGCAGGAGGCCGCCTTCTGTGCCCGCGGCCTGGGCGAAGTGCAGGTCGATTTTTCGCTTCGCCAGTTCGTCGAGAGCCCGTGTGCGAGCCTGCGGAGCATGGCCGGACAGGAATCCTTCCCTCGGGGTTACGAGCGATACCCGAGCATTCCTGAAAAAGCGGCGGATTGCCGTTTCCGCACCCAACGCCAGTTCCACGCCCGCTGCGCCGCCACCTGCAACAGCGATGCCGACCGTATTGGTGAGCACCGTCCGCTCCATGAAAGTCGACCACCTTTCCATGAATGTGCCGACCGGTCGCACCGGCAGGAGCCTGTCTCTAAGCGTCGCCAGGTTCGAGATGTCCGTCTCGCCTCCGGTAGCAAGGGACAGAAGATCGAACCCGATCTCATCGCCCGACGACAAGCTCAGTGTCTTGGCGACGACATCGAGCCCGACCACATCCGAAATGACCAGCCTGGCTCCAGCCTTTTCGACCAGAGGCTTGAGGTCGATAAGCAGCTCGTTTGCCCGGTATACTCCGGCCAGCCAGCCTGGAAGCATCCCGGAATAGGCCGTATGGCGAGAGGACGTGACAAGCCATCGTTCGGTGTTGTCCAACGGTCGTGCTGCCCAGTCGGCAAGTACCGCCAGGTGCGCATGCCCGCCGCCTGCCAGGATGACACGTTTCTTCATGTTCGGGCCAGTTGTTCGATGTCCATTCGGGCTTGTCGTGATAGCCGGCCGAACCTTACACGCATTCCGCAAGAATTCGTCTGAGATTGACCCTGTCTCGCATTCCTGCTGACTTCTCGTCCATGGCACAACGGGACGCGAATCTTTCCAATAGGGCGGTCTGGGCAACGCGGCTGGCCCTCTGGTCACTCCGCCTCGCCCTTGTTTCGCTGGCGGTGGCAGCGATTGGCCTGACACTCGCCCGCTATGATGTGATCGCCAAGCTTGCTGGGTTCTCCGCGCTGCTGGGTGGCGGACTGATCTCGGCGCTTGCCTTGATCCTTGGGATCGCGGGCTTTGCCGCTGGCCGCAAGGGAGCCAATCCATCGTGGCGGCGTGGCATGGCCGGCGCGGCAATTTCCTTCGCCTACATAGGCTTTCTCGCCACCAGGCCGCTCGTCGCAGGCGATGCGCCAGCCATCCACGACATCACGACCGATCTTGCAAATCCTCCGCAGTTCGAGGTGCTGTCCCTGAGGTCCGATAATCTCGCCGGTGTCGGCACGATCGAAAACTGGCGCAGGATCCATGCCGCGGCCTACGGCGACCTCGTTGCGATCACTATTCCCAGGCCGGTGCCGGTCGTGACGGCAGAAGCCATCCGTCTGGCGAAACAGGCTGGCTGGCACATTGCCGCGAGCGACATTGAGCGGGGACACGTCGAAGCGACCGCAAGTGTCTCCTACATCCGGTTCCGGGACGATGTCGCGATCCGCATCGCCCCAACCAAGGACGGCAAAGGAAGCCGCGTCGACATGCGGTCGGTCAGCCGCGTCGGTGTCGGTGATCTTGGCGTGAACGCGCGTCGAATTCACGATTTCCTGGAAGCATTGGCCGCCACGTAAGCACTTGAGGCCTGTGTGTCCTCACCAGCGAATAATCGGCGGCACCACAATCTGGCCGATCGCAGCGCTCACCACCACCACTGCGCTGTGCCACAGTCCGATATGGACGATGTCGCTGTAGATGCAGTGGAACGAGAAGGCGAAGATGCCGAAGCTGCCGGCAGCCACGCCGGTAAGAAGGCCGGCGCGCTCAGGTGAGGTCGGTGCGCCTCGACGAAGCCACCAGACAAGCACCGCGAAAGTCATGAGCGCGAGCCCGCTCCCCATCGTCAGGCAGTCAAGGCCGTGCTCAACGGAAGTCGCCGAGATTGCGTCTTTACCTCGCCCAAGGCCGATTATTGCGGCTGCGGCAGGCAGAAGCGCGGTCGTGGCGGCCGCCCATACCCATCCGCCATGGTCGCTGCCGACGCGAGGCCGGCTCATGACGATGACCGTGACGGCGGATGCCAGCCCAAGCAACAGGAACAGCCCTGTCGCCAGCAGGAACACAGGATCGAACCGCCCGGCGAGCACGTCTGGACGGACGCCGAACATCAGGGCCACCGTGGCCAGAGTCACGCCTAGTCCGGCAAGTGCGAAACCCATCCCGCTCGAGAAGCGCAGGGGCCGAACCGGCTCAAGGCCATCGACCAACTGGGCGATCAGAGCGCCGGTGGAATTTGTGGTATCACGGGACATCGGTTTCACGCTTTCTCGATCATCGCGGTGAGCTTCTTCAACCCGCGGTGAATGTTGACCTTTATCAGGCTCTCGCTCTGCCCACAGGCTCTTGATGCCTCGGACACGGAAAGGCCCTCGATCTTGACCAGCTCGATCGCCCTGACCTGGGCGTCGGGCAATAGGGCGAACAGCCTTTCGAGGCTGATCCGGGCGGCGATCGCCGGTTCTTCGTCAGCTCCTGCCATTTCGTCGGCAAGCTCGGTCTCGTCAGCCCGGTAGACACGGCGCAGATGGTCGACCCAGCGATAGCGCGCAATCGCCGCCAGCCAAGGCAGGAAGGCGCGTGCAGAATCCCACGTCGCCAGCTTTTGATGGAGCGCCAGCAGGGTTTCTTGAACGAGGTCGTCTAGCTGCCCAGGGGCAACCCGCCGCCCGAAAAAGGATCGAAGCCATCGCTGACATTCGCCCAGCAGAGTGGCGTAGGCCAGCTTGTCGCCTGCCTGCGCCATCGCCATCAGACGCGCCAGCGAAGGCTCGTCGGCCTTCATGCTGCACGCTTCCGTGCAAGCAGATGGTCGAGTGAGATCGCGCCAGCGCCACGCACGATCAATGCCAGTTGCATCGCCACCCAGAGTGAATGTTCGGTCCACCATGCGTCCGGGTAGACAAATATCTGGATGACCATGGTCATGCCGAGCAATGCCAGTGCGGCGGCGCGCGTGAACAGGCCGAAGACCAGAAGCACCGGGAACAGGTGCTCCGAAACGGTTGCCATCACGGCAGCGAAATGGCTGGGGAGCGGTACGCCGCTATATTCGGTTTCGAACAGGTAGTAGGCGCTATCGCTGATCTGGAACCAGCTGCCTTCAGCCAACTTGGTCTGGCCAGAGCGCCAGAAGATGCCCGCGAGCACCACGCGCATGAACAGCAGCATCAGACTTTCCGGAATGCGCCCGGAAATGACAGCGACGGCTCGGTCATAAGATGCGACTATCGTCTTCATTCAGCCAACCCTCCGTAAGGCGCCCGCTTCAAGCAGCGCTATCAGCGCTGCCATGAAGTCGTCGGACGACATTCGAACCTTACAGTCAGGTTCGCTGAAGCGGCCCAGAAGGTTACCGACAGTCTGAGAATCTTCGAGTTCCGCGAAGATTGCGTGCATTGCTGTCGATGCCGGTGACACCAGTACGTCGGCCTCAGGCCTGACAATCAGAATCGCGGGCGCATCGACAAGACCTGGCACTTCCTCGCCAATCGCATCATGTACGCTGCGATCGAAAGTTTCGATGAAAGCCGAATAATGCGCCGCGAGAGGTACGTCGAGCAGCGCTCCCTCATCGAGTCCGGCGAGATCGGCAAGGCGCAACGGCACTGCATCGGCAGCATGATAGGCTTCCAGCCAGAGCCATTCGAACCGGGCCAGATCCACTGCCGCGCGAGCTTCGCCGCACCCGGCAAGATAACCAGGAAATGCCTCTCCGATGCCCGTCAGGGTTCTGGCCGTCACTCCCGGCTGTTCGAGATACAACCGGGAGTGTTCGTTGAACCGGGCATCCCCAAGCAGGGCGAGCGTACGCGGAAAGGTGTCTTCGAGCGCGACAAGCCGAGCGTGCGAGATCGTATTGGCATGGACTTTCATGCCGGCCAGGACCCGTGGGCGTGTCCCCGCGAACAGGCGATCCGGCAGGAACTCGGGGCCATGATCGAGGGCCTGCATCATGGCCGCCTGGACGTGCTTAAGCGCAAGCATGGGACGGGTCCGGTGAAAGAGCGTTCACTGGCGAGAAACTCGCCTGTTCGCGCATGATGGCCTCGGCCTTTGCCGCTTCCGCCAACAGTACGCCGTAATCGGGAACATTGGTGTCCCACTCGATCAGAACGGGTTTGCGGCCAGCACGCCAGATGAAGCGAGCAAAGAGCGCCCATGTGATCTCAGAGACGGCCGAACCGTGGTCGTCGATCAGGAGGACGCCGTGCGCGTGCTCCTCCCTCGTATGGCCAGCCAGATGGATCTCGCCGACCAGGCTTGGATCGATGGAATCGATCATTGCTTGCGCGTCAAGGCCGAGATTGGTGGCGGAAACCTCGATGTTGTTGATGTCGAGGAGAATACCGCAACCCGTGAGATCGCAGAGCAGGTGAAGAAACTGCGCCTCGCTCATGTCGTCGCGAGCAAACGCCAGGTAGCGGGAGGGGTTTTCGATCAGGATGCGGCGCTGCAACCGGTCCTGCACGCGACCGATCTGCGCGACGAAATGCCCCAAGGCTTCGTCGGTATAGGGCACGGGCAAGAGATCGGGATAGCGATTGTTGGCGCTACCGCTCCAGCTGAGATGGTCGGACACCGAGACTGGTTCGTAACGCTGGCAAAGCGCCACGAGCTGCTCGAGTTCTCCCGCATCGACTCCGCCCGAGCTGCCCAGCGATAGGCCGACCGAATGGAAGCTCAAGGGGAAGCTCTCCGCGATGGCGGACAGCCAGCGATGCGGTGGTCCGCCTGCGCCAAAGTAGTTCTGCGGGTGGACTTCGAGCCAGGCGGGAACTGGCAGTAGTCCCGGGGCTGGCGTGGAAATGCTGGCTGACATGGGCTGAAGCACTTGGGCGTAGTGCTGCGGCTTCAGTCCAATTCCCGGCAAGGGGGGCAGATCTGACGGGAGGTTCATGTCAGCCAGCATCCATGCGACCCGAGGGCTTCAGCCCTTCTGGGCGGTGGGAGGGGTGTTTCCGGCGCGTTCGACCAGCGAACCACCCATCGTCTTGCAGCTTCCGACGTCGACGTATTTCCAGGCATTGCCCTGGTAGTCGACGGTCGAAGTGCCTGCGCACGTGGTGCCGGGGCCAGCCTTGCAGTCGTTGTTGCCCTTCAGCGCCACGCCGAAGCACTTCTCCTTGGCTGCCACCTCAGTGCCCTTGGCATTGGCCTCGGCACGGGGCTCCGGGGCGGTCTTGCCGCCCGAACCGCAGGCCGCGAGCATAGCGGCACCGGCGAGCGCTGCGGCAAAACCCGGCAGCGGGATGGGATGTCTGGTCATGGCGAGGGCCTTTCGCTTGCGTCAGCTACGACGCGGGACCGGACGGGCGTTGCCAGCGTGAGCCTCGAGGGTTCCGCCCTGCGAGACACAGGTTCCGGTGGCCACCAGCTTCCAGGCATTGCCCTGGTAGTCGACGGTCGAGGTGCCCGCGCAGCTGGTGCCGGGACCGGCCTTGCAGTCGTTCTGGCCCTTGAGCGCGACGCCATAGCACTTTTCCTTGGCGCCAGCGTTCTCGCCGGCGGCCGAGGCAGGAGAAGCGGCCAGCAGGGCGGCGGCCGCGAGCGTCGCGGCGGCAGCGGCGATACCGGTCGTGGATTTCATGATGGTTCCTTTCGAAGCTGAAGTGAGGCGTGCTGCACTCACAATGCCCAGTTCGAACCGTCCGCACTTTTGGTTACACCAGGTGCGAAATTTTGGTGGCGCTGTCAGTGAGAGGCGACGTGTTTCCACGCAACACAGGTTGGAAGCGGGAACTTTCTCCGCGTCACTGGCGTGGGGTGGCCTCATCGATCAACTTGATCGCCACATGCTTTGCATCAAGAGCCGGGGTGCCTCGCTTGGGCGACACGTCGAAGATTTGCGTTCCCGGTGGGCCAACGGCACCTCGCAGCTCGTCGCGCGCATGCTTGCCAAGCACATCGATGATTTTGTCAATCGCGGCATTTCGATGGCGCTGCCGCGCTGATCCAATTCAGCCCGGAGGGGACCGAAAAATTGACCAGACAGGAACGATCATGAATGCAAAGTCCCAGCTTACTGAGGGTAGCGCGACTGCGGAGCAGACGCTGCCACAAATCCCCCCGCCGGCGCGGCTTTTGCGGCTGCCCGAAGTCAGGGACCGCGATGGTGTCCCAGGACGTGGTGTAGCTGGGGCGGTCCCCGCGTTTTCCGGCGTCAGCGTGAGCCGGTCATGTTCCGGGCACAGCCGAGAGCACGATGATCGGATTATCGCTGACCGGTGCCATGGTTTCAAGGGTCATGTAGCGGGCACGCCGGACAGCCCATTCGTCGCTCTGCTCCATGAGGATGGCGCCGACGAGCCGGGTGATGGCGATCTCGTTGGGGAAGATGCCGACGACGTCGGTCCTGCGCTTGATTTCGCCGTTGAGGCGTTCGATCGGGTTGGTGCTGTGCAGCTTGGCGCGGTGCTCCCTGGGGAAGGTCATGTAGGCCAGCACATCTGGCTCGGCATCGTCCATCAGGGTCGCCAGCTTGGCAGCTTGGGCCGGATCTGATCGGCGACGGCGCGCCATTGCTGGCTGGCGGCTTCGGGCGTCTCCTGCGCGAAGGCGGTGGCGATAAAGGCGGAGACGACGCGCCGACCGCTCTTGCCGGCATGGGCCAGGGCATTGCGCATGAAGTGCACCCGGCAGCGCTGCCAGCTGGCGCACAGCAGCTTGGAGACCGCCGCCTTAATCCCTTTGTGAGCATCGGAGATGACCAGCTTGACGCCGCGCAGGCCGCGCCGGGCGAGCTTGCGCAGGAAGGCGGTCCAGAACGGCTCGGCTTCGCTCGGGCCGATATCCATGCCCAGCACCTCGCGGCGGCCGTCGCTGTTGACGCCGACCGCGACGATCACAGCGACCGAGACGATCCGCCCGTTCTGGCGGACCTTCACATAGGTGGCGTCGATCCAGAGATAGGGCCAGTCCCCCTCGATCGGGCGGTCGAGGAAGGCGTGGACACGCTCGTCGATATCCTCGCACAGCCTGCTCACCTGGCTCTTGGAGATGCCCTCCATCCCCAAGGCTTTGACCAGATCATCGACCGAGCGGGTCGAGATGCCCTGGATATAGGCTTCTTGGATCACCGCCGTCAGCGCCCGCTCCGCCATACGGCGGGGTTCCAGAAAGCCGGGAAAGTAGCTGCCCTTGCGCAGCTTGGGGATACGCAGCTCGACCGTCCCGGCGCGGGTCTGCCAGTCGCGCTCGCGGTGGCCGTTGCGCTGGACGAGCCGGGCGGGCGACTTCTCTCCATATCCAGCACCCGTGAGGCCGCCGACCTCCATCTCCATCAGCCGCTCAGCAGCAAACGAGATCATGTCGCGCAAAATATCGGCGTCGGGGGTCTGTTCCACCAGCGAACGCAGGTGCATCATGGGATCGGTCATCGTGGTTCCTTCCATCAGGTTCGAGTGTTGCAACCCAAACCTATCCGGAAATCACGGTGACCACCTCAACCCCCAGCTACACCACGTCCTGGGACACCATCGGGACCGCGTCGGCTTGGGGCGGTCGGCCATCTACCAGCAGATGAGCGAAGGACGTTTTCTAAAGTTCCGCTCGCTCGGCCCCAAATGCGCGGTGTGGGTGGAGGCTGAAATAGAGGAGTGGATTCGGAGGATCATTTCAGACTGAAACGAGGATAGAATCAGTCAGGTATTCTGCAGCTGGCCAGAGCCGTATTTGACAGGCTCTTTCATCTCCGGACATACTCTTGCTAGTGGGGTCTGACGATCATGACCGAACAGCGTGCTAACTTTGCAGCCTTCAAAGTGGCAGATGTACGGAAATGGTCAATGAAGCTGGGTTTGCAGGCCGCCATCACTATAAGATCAAAGCTCTCAGTCAATTTGGCGATAGTTGAGGGCACCGAACCCCACACTGCTTCGAGATTGCAGTCCTCGTGGCCGCACTGCTTGGCGATACTTCGAAGCCTTTGGCATGCAACATCCTCGATCCGCCGGTCGGCCTCCCAGGACCAGTCTGCATCCCTTGCTGAGATCCAATGAGGGAGGACCGTGGCGAGCGTCAGCCGCGTTTCGCTAGCTTGCGCCAGCGAGATCGCGACTGGTAGCGCTTGTTTCCAGGATGACGCATAAGTCAGGTTGATGGGGACCAATATCCGCGCGAACATTTCAGTGCTCCCGAACGGTTTGTCGGCGGCCAGTGCCGGACGCTGCCGACCGGCACTGGCCGTTGTGACTCCGCCTCAAAAATTAAACTTGATCGTCCCTCCCCAAGTCCTGGGATCCCCCGGTTGGCCCGCAATCAGTCCGACGTTGCTAGGTGCGACTTGCAGCAGCTCGAAATAGTTCACGTCGAAGGCGTTGCGGACCCAGCCGAACACATCGAACCCATCGCCGCGGAAGCCTGCGCGAAAATTGGTCAGCGCATAGCCGTTGACGTTGGTGTAGATCGATTCCGAAGGGTTTGATGAGAATCCTGAGCGGTAGTTTCCATCCACGCCAAGATAGACCTGCCCTTCCTGGGCCAGCAGCGTGATCGGTGCGTTGACTTCGGCCCCATAGGAAAAAGCCCACTTCGACACGCCAGGCAGCCGCTGGCCCGAGATGTCGCAGTTGGCGGGGCTGAGACCGCCCGGCGTGCCCGGTGCGCTCGGGGTCTGACCCGCGCCGACGGTGGTGCCGCCGGAAAGTTCGGGCGGGCAGGGCGCGTCGACGAACTTGACATATTTCGCGTCGGTGTACGCGGCGTTGGTGTAGGCGGTGAAGCGGTCGCTGGTGCGGATCTTGAAATCGGCCTCTATTCCTTGCGTTCGGACCTTGCCCGCATTGGCCAGGTAACCGCGCAGCACACCGAGCTGGCCGTTGCTGACGGTCGCCTGGTAGTCCTTTATGTCGGTACGGAACGCAGTGAGGTTGAACGTACCCCTACGATCCCAGAACTGGGTCTTGATGCCGACTTCATAATGATTGACCGACTCGGGCTTGATCACGCCTGCGCTGAGGATCGGATTGCCTGCAGCATCGGTGGGCAGGCCGTTCTGGTTGATGCCGACAGTCTTGAAGCTCTTGGCGTAGGTTGCATAGACGAGAACGTCCGGCGCTACCTTGTAGTTGACGTTTAGGTCATAGCTGAAGTTCCAGTCGCTGACCGAGGGCGCGCTGATCTGCGGCGCAAGTACACCGCGCTGGGCGACCTTGACGGGATCGGTCTGGCCGAACAGCACCGGGTTGCCCTGTCCGTCGAAGACCTCGCGCTGGTAGAATCCGCTTTTCTTGTCATAGTTAATCCGGATACCCGGCTGGATCGTGAGCGCGTCGGTCACTTTCCACGCTACCTGACCGAACAGAGCGGCGCTTGTGCTTTTGAGGTACTGCGTATTGAATGCCGTCAGTCCATCGAGAACGCTTGGGTCGCAAGCAAGCTGGTTTGTTGCCGTCGGACCGCAGCCAGGGTCACCGACCGCCACGTTGCCGGGGTTGAGATTCCAACGACTGGCGGCGCTGCCCTGCGTCTGGGTTCCCTGCGTATCGATCCGTTGCTTGAAGGCGAAAGCGCCGACCACGAAGTCGATCTTGTCACCTGAATAGTTATAGCGGAACTCCTGGCTGTACTGATCCTGCTGCGACGGGTTCTGCGACCGGGTGACGATCGGTAGGCCGGTGAAATCGCGGTCGTTCTCCGGCTTCCAGTCCCAGAAGCGCCAGGCGGTGATGGAGGTCAAAGTCCCGGGGCCTACATCCCACTTCACGCGCAGAGACGCGCCGCCAATCTTGTTGCCGGCATTGAGCCCAGCATCGATGTCGGTCAGTCGATCGAAAGGATTTCGGCTGACCACCTGATAGTTCTGCGCTGCAGCTAACGCTTCATACTGGCGGTTCAGCGCCCGCTGCGTCAGGCCCGTGCGCACGAACACCGTCCCGCAGCATTCGGGATCCTGGCTGCTGTAGTCACCGGCCAGCGTAATGCTAAGGTCATCGTTCGGTTTGAACAGGAGCTGGCCCCGCAGACCGAGATTGTCCTGCTCATTGATCCATCGGTTGCTGGTCACGTTGTAGATGGTGCCCCGGCGGCTGGTCGCCGCGACCGCGATCCGCGCCGCCACTGTGTCGGAGAGCGGTCCAGACACCGCCGCCTTGGCCTGCTTGAAATCGAGATTGCCCACCGTCACCTCGGCCCGGCCCTCGAAATCGAAAGTCGGCTGGTTTGTGGTGATGTTGATCGCGCCGGCGGTGGTGTTCTTGCCGTAGAGCGTTCCTTGTGGGCCGCGCAGCACCTCGACCTGCTCGACATCGAGAAAATCGAAGGTCGCGGCGGCGACGCGCGCGTTATAGACGTCATCAACGTAGATGCCGACACCCTGTTCGAAACCGTCGCTGGTCAAGCCGAAGGGCACGCCGATACCGCGGATGTTGACCGCGGTGTTGCGCGGGTTCGACGTATAGACCTGCAGCGTCGGGGCGAGCTGTTGCAGCTTGACGACGTTGAAGTTGCCGGTGGCTTCGATGCTGTCACCCCGGATGACCGAGATCGCGAGCGGAACCTCCTGTGCGGTCTCCTGGCGGCGGCGTGCGGTGACGATAATCACTTCGCCGCGGCTGGCGAGATCCTGATCGTCGGCGGTGACGTCGGCCTCCGCTGCCGCAGCAGCAGTGGAGGCAGCACCTTCATTGGCGAAAGCGGGCACAGAGGAGAAGGCGGCGCCGGCGGCGCCGGCCAAAAGGGCGGTACGGAAAGTCATCGTTGTTCCTTTTATTCAAAGTCACGATGCCTCCGGTCGTCCGGTTGGCCTTGTGAGGGGTTCCCTGGTTGAAGTTGATTGGGAGTGGGGCGAGTTTGATGGATCAGCTCGGCTTGAGCCGCTTCTTCTCCGTCACATCGATCTGAACGACACGGCCCTCGTGAACAGTGAGGGACACATTGCCGAATTTGAGGCCCAATAACGCTTCGCGAACGCTGGAGAGGCTTTCCTCCAGCAGCCGCTGAGCGTCACCGGGCAAGGAAAGTTCAGGCTTGCTCATGGCTCTTGGCTCCGGTTGAGGTGAAGGTCTTCGACCGGCGGGGGCGGACCCGAATCGAATCTCCGGGCGAAGGGGGCTTAAGGCTGGCGTCGACGTCGAGCTCGACCACGCTGTTGTCGGAGAAAATGCCCTCGACGCGCCAGACGCCGCCCTTGCGGAAGATATTGTCCACGATCAGCTCGTGCCCGTCAGGCTCGCAAGTCCCGCCGATAATCTCCAGGTCGTGCGGCCGAACGTGGACGCCGCCCGGCAGCCTGTTGGTTTCGCCCACGAAGTCCGAGACAAAAGGTGTCGCCGGCTCCATGTAGACCTGCTCAGGCGTGCCGATTTGCTCGATGACGCCGTGATCCATGACGACGACCCGGTCTGCGAGCTCCAGCGCTTCTTCCTGGTCGTGCGTGACGAAGATCGAGGTCAGGCCCATGCGCTTGTGTAGATCGCGCAGCCAGCGGCGCAGGGTCTTCCTGACCTTCGCGTCGAGCGCACCGAAGGGCTCATCGAGCAGCAGCAATTGCGGCTCTACCGCGAGCGCGCGTGCCAGCGCGACACGCTGCCGCTGACCGCCCGACAGCTGCGCTGGATAACGCTCGCCCAGCCCGCCCAACTGGACGAGATCGAGCAATTCGTCCGCTCGCGCTTTGATCTGGGCTTTTGCCGGCCGCTGACCGCGCTTTCTGACAGAGAGGCCGAAGCCGACATTATCGGCAACGGTCATGTGCTTGAACAGCGCATAATGCTGGAAGACGAAGCCCACCTTTCGGTCGGCAACTTTGAGATGCGTGACGTCCTCGCCATTGAACTGGACGCTGCCTTCGTCGGGAAAGGCAAGGCCCGCGATTATCCTGAGAAGTGTCGTCTTGCCAGATCCCGATGGGCCGAGCAGGGCGAGAAACTCTCCGTCGCGCACCTCGAGGCTGACGTTGTCGAGCGCCGCGTAGTGGCCATAGCGCTTGGTGATGCCTTGCAGCGTGATCAATGCTTTGCACTCCCGTGATGATAGCCGAAGCGCCATTCGACGATGCTCTTGAGCACGAGCGTCACCAGCGCGAGCAAGGCCAGCAGAGAGGCGACGGCGAAGGCGGCGACGAAATTATATTCGTTGTAGAGGATCTCGACATGCAGCGGCATGGTGTTGGTAATGCCCCGCAGATGGCCCGAGACGACCGAGACCGCACCGAACTCGCCCATGGCGCGCGCATTGCAAAGCAGCACGCCGTAGAGCAGGCCCCAGCGAATATTGGGCAAGGTCACGCGCAAGAAGGTCTGGAAGCCCGAGGCGCCGAGTGACAGCGCCGCCTCTTCGTCATCCCGGCCCTGCTCGCTCATGAGGGGGATCAATTCGCGTGCGACAAACGGGAAAGTGACGAAGATCGTCGCCAGCACGATGCCCGGCACGGCGAAGATGATCTGGACGTCATGCTCCTGCAGCCAGGGACCGAACCAGCCCTGCGCACCGAACATGAGCACATAGATCAAGCCTGCGACCACTGGCGACACCGAGAACGGCAAGTCTATGAAGGTGACCAGCAGGCTCTTGCCCGGAAAGTCGAACTTGGCGATCGACCATGCCGCCAGCACGCCGAAGACGATGTTGAGCGGCACGGCGATTGCCGCGACCAGCAGGGTCAGCCTGATCGCCGACAGCGCATCAGGATCTATCAGTGCTGCGCCATAGGCAGCCAACCCCTTCTGAAGCGCCGCGACGAAAACCGAGACCAGCGGCAGCACCAGGAACAGGGCGATGAAGGCAAGCGCAGCGGCGATCAACAGATGCCGGGCGCGGATGAAGGACAAGGTATTCATCCGTTCATCCTCCGCCTGCTCCAGGCCTGGATAAGATTGATCAACAGCAGCACCGCGAAGGACGCGACTAGCATGACCGTGGCGATCGCCGTGGCGCCGGCATAGTCGTACTGCTCGAGCTGGGTGATGATTAGCAGCGGCGCGATCTCGGACTTGAACGGCATGTTGCCGGCGATGAAAATGACCGAACCGTACTCGCCAACACCCCGGGCAAAGGCCAGCGCGAAGCCGGTCAGCAGCGAGGGCAAGATCGCCGGCAGAATCACCCGTGAGAATATCTGCCAAGGGTTGGCGCCAAGCGACAACGCTGCTTCCTCCACCTCGGCGCTCATGTCCTCGAGCACGGGCTCGACCGAGCGGACGATGAAGGGCAGACCGATGAAGATCAGCGCCAAGGTAATGCCGACGGGCGTATAGGCGAGTTGGATGCCGAGCGGCTCGAAGAACTGGCCGACCCAGCCATTGCCGGCGTAGATCGCGGTCAGCGCGATGCCCGCGACTGCCGTTGGCAAGGCAAAGGGCAGGTCGATCAGCGCATTGACGACGCGTTTTCCGGGAAAATCATAGCGCACGATTACCCAGGCGGTCAGCAGCCCGAAGACGGCATTGACCAGCGCCGCGGCGAAGGCCGTACCGAAGCTGACCGTGTAGGCCGCCACAGCACGCGGCGAGAAGCCGGCAGCGAGGAAATCGGCCCAGCCCATTCCAGCGGAACGGATGAACACCGTACTGAGGGGAATGAGGACGATGAGCGAGAGCCACGCAAGGGTCAGCCCCATGGTGAGGCCAAAGCCCGGAATGACCGACCTGTTTCGCTTAGACCGGCGCGCATGACGGACAGGGGCCGCCGACATCTGCAGAGGACTGCTCAATGCGTTCTCCATGGAGGAATTACCGTTTGATCTCGGTGAAAATCCGGTCGAAGATCCCGCCGTCAGCGAAGAACTTCTTCTGCGCCGCCTGCCAGCCACCAAACTCGCCATCGATGGTCACGAGATTGAGCTTGGGAAAGGTCGAGGCGTATTTCGCTGCCACGTTTTCGTCGATCGGCCGGTAATAGTTCTGCGCGATGATCTCCTGCGCCTCGGGCGTATAGAGATATTTGAGATAGGCCTCGGCCACTTTCTCGGCGCCGTGCCGCTT
The DNA here is from genome assembly GCA_002842935.1 of Alphaproteobacteria bacterium HGW-Alphaproteobacteria-13. GTDB lineage: Bacteria > Pseudomonadota > Alphaproteobacteria > Sphingomonadales > Sphingomonadaceae > Sphingopyxis. Next base: position 20,602 of record PHEM01000009.1, read on the forward strand.
GGCATTCCCGTCAATAACTGCCACCGGCGGTTCGGCGAGGATCGAGACCGATGGCGCGACGATATCGAACTTGCCTTCGCCAAATTCCTTCTGCGCGAGAAAGGCCTCGTTCTCCCAAGCCAGCAGAACATCGCCGATTCCCCGCTCGACGAAAGTCGTCGTTGAGCCGCGTGCACCGCTGTCGAGTACCGGAACGTTGGCGTAGAGCTTCTTCACGAAGTCCTGCGCAGCAGCTTCCGATCCGCCGTTCTGCGCCTTGGCGTAAGCCCAGGCGGCAAGGAAGTTCCATCGGGCGCCGCCACTGGTCTTGGGATTGGGAGTGATCACGGCGACGCCCGGCTTCACCAGGTCGTTCCAATCCCTGATCGCCTTGGGATTGCCCTTACGCACGAGGAATACGATAGTCGAGGAGTAGGGCGCGCTGTTGTGCGGCAGGCGCGATTGCCAGTTCGTGGCAAGCTTTCCACCCTTCGCGGCGATTTCGTCAATGTCATAAGCCAGAGCCAGTGTGACGACGTCGGCTGAGAGCCCGTCGATCACGGCACGGGCTTGCTTACCCGAGCCGCCGTGACTCATGTTGACCTTCAGATCCTGGCCGCTCTCGGCCTTCCAGGCGGCTGCGAACTTTGGGTTGATCGCTTCATAGAGTTCGCGCGTGGGATCGTAGGAAACGTTGAGGATCTCGACGGCGTTGCCGCCCTTGGGCTCATTGCCCGAGCAACCCGCAAGCGCAAGGCTCGCAGCGGTAACTGCTGCGCACAGGATGCGCAGCCTCGAAATATGTCTCATCTCGCGTTCTCCCTATGACCTTCCCTCCGCCCCATGTGGACGGAAAGGCAAGGGGCATATAGCTTACCGCTTAATCTCTATAGAGATGATAGGGATATGCAAGCTGAAAATTTCAACATCAGCCGGCCCGACGGTCCTGCGCGACGAATGGCATGGCAGGGCTTTCGGCCAAGGCATCGGCGATCGTGCGCGAATCGAGAACCTGTCGGCTTGCTTCATACGAGCGTGCGAATTCGCGGCGAATCTCGCAGCGTGCCTCGTTCTCGCAATCCTCGCAGCGACGATAGGCGTTGCGCGAGAGACAGGGTAGTGGCGCGAGCGGTCCTTCGAATATCCTCAGGACTTCGCCGAAAGTAATCGTGTCGGCGGGCCTGAGCATGACATATCCGCCCAATTTACCACGCCGGCTCTCCAGAATGCCTGCCTTTTTGAGGTCAAGCAGAATCTGCTCAAGAAATTTATGCGGGATCCTGTGACGCTTGGCGATTTCGATGCTGGTCAGCGCCTCCCCGCCATGCTGGGCGGCGATGGCGAGAAGGGCACGAAGCGCGTATTTAGCTTTGTTCGAAATCATGGCAGCGAGCGCCTTTCCCTACGCGATAAATGGGCATTTAGCTTTGACGGGCTATGATTGCAAGGTGCGGGCCTACAGCATTGCGGCGAGAGTAAGCAGGGCAATGCAAAAGCAGATCGCCAACAGAACGCCCCCAAGACGGGGGAAATCAGCAAACCTGTATCCCGCCGCGCCCATGACGACAGCATTGTTGTGATGACCGAAGGGCGTCAAG
>PHEM01000330.1 GCA_002842935.1 Alphaproteobacteria bacterium HGW-Alphaproteobacteria-13
GCCCGCCTGTACATGCATTTCGCCGTCCTTGACGATCGCGGTGCGCAGCACGATGCAGCTGTCCATATTGCCGTCGGGCGCGAAATAGCCGACGCCGCCGGCATAAGGCCCGCGCGCGTCGCTCTCCAGCTCGGCGATGATCTGGCAGGCGCGGACCTTGGGCGCGCCGCTGACCGTGCCCGCCGGAAAGCCCGCGAACAGCGCGTCGATGGCGTCCTTGCCCGGCGCGATGCGGCCGATGACGTTCGACACGATGTGCATGACATGGCTGTAGAATTCGACCGTATAGCTATCGGTCACGGTGACGCTGCCGCCCACCGCCGCGCGGCCGACATCGTTGCGGCCAAGGTCGAGCAGCATCAGATGCTCGGCGCGCTCCTTGGGATCGGCGAGCAGCGATTCGCGGTTTTCCGCATCCTCGGCGCTGGTTCGGCCGCGCGGGCGCGTGCCCGCGATCGGGCGGATGGTGATCTCGCCGTCGCGCACGCGCACCAGTATCTCCGGCGAAGAGCCGATCAGCGCGAAGCCCGGCAGGTCGAGGAAATAGAGGAAAGGCGACGGGTTGATCCGCCGCAGCGCGCGATAGAGGTCGAAGGGCGGCAAGTCGAACGGCGTGGAAAAACGTTGCGACAGCACGACCTGAAATATGTCGCCCGCCGCGATATAATCCTTCGCCGCCGCGACCATTTCGGTGAAGCGTTCGGGCGGGGTCGCGGCGTTGGCGTGGATGTCGTCGGGCAGCGCCTTGCTTTGCGCGCGCGCGCTATGTGCGCTCGCGCGCGACAGGCGCGCCGCGACATCGTCGAGCCGCTCCTGTGCGCCGTCGATCAGCCGGTCGATCGGCGCGGCCGCGTCGGGCCAGATCGGGGCGATCAGGAACAGTTCGTCGGCCAGCCGGTCGAAGACGAGGATCACTGTCGGGCGCACGAACACCATGTCGGGCAGGGCCAGCCCGGCGCCGCGCGCGCGCGCGATGCGCTGTTCGACCAGCCCGATGGTTTCATAGGCGAAAAAGCCGACCAGCGTCGCGAGCGCCTTCGGCAACCCTTCGGGCACGTCGAAGCGGCATTCGGCGACCAGTTCGCGCAGCGCCTGAAGCGCCGGAACGGCCAGCGGCGCAAAGGCCGCGCGGTCGCGGCGCCAGTCGCGATTGATCCGCGCCGCGTCCCCCGTCACTTCGAACATCAGGTCGGGATCAAGCCCGATCAGGCTGTAGCGCCCGCGCGTCTCGCCGCTTTCGACCGATTCGAGCACCCAGTCGCCGCGCCCCGGTTCGATCAGCTTGAGCGCCGCCGACACCGGCGTTTCGATGTCGGCGATCAGCCGCTGCCACACGACCGCGCCGCGCCCTTGCGCTAGCGCTTCGAGCGCCGCGGCCCTCCCGTTCAGGCGCATGCCCTATTCGCCTGCCGGGGCGTTGCCGGCCAGTTCCTGGCGAAGCTGGTCGACCAGCGCCTTGTTGATCGTCACGCCGACGCGCCGCTTCGCTTCGGCGGACAGTTGCTGGACCAGTTCGTTGCCGAGGGAAGACGCGAGCGGCTGTGCGATCGCGGCGACGCGCTGTGGGTCGATCGCCTTGGGATCGGGGCGTTCGACCTGACCGAGCGAGATCACCATCCAGCCGCGATCGCCGGGGATTTCCAGCGTCTTGACGCTGTTCTTCGCCATCGAGAAGAGCAGGGCGAGTTCGGGCGGCACGGGCTGTCCGTCGAGTCCCATCTCGCCGCGCAGCCCGCCGATCGTCTGGACGCTGCCGATGTTCGGTCCAGCCGCGCGCGCGGCGGCGGCGAAATCCTGTCCGCCTTCGGCCGCCTTGACGATGGCGCGGGCCTTGTCGCGCGCGATCTTCTGCCCTTCCGAACGGCGCCAGTCGGCGAGCAGGTCGGCGCGAATCTGCGCGAAGGGCGGCGGCGCCGCGGCGACGATCGACTTCACGGCGAACACCGCGAACTTTTCATTTTCCTCCAGCGTCGCGATCGATCCCTCGCCTTCGCCGCCGGCCTGAAAGGCCTGCGTGAGCAGCGGCGCAAGGTCGGGCGCGAGCGTGAAGCCGGCATTGTCCGGCGCGCGGCCGTCGGGCAGCAGCGCGGGCGTTTCCGCGACCGTCAGCTTGCGGTCGGCGGCGACTTCCTCGACCGAAGCGCCGCCGTTCACGGCGTCCTGGATGGCGTTGTAATAATCGACGATGGCCTCGTTCGCCTTGTTCTTGGCCAGTTCCTCGCGGATTTCCGGAGTCGCGTCGGCCAGCGAGCGCGCGGGCCGCGCCGTGACATTCTCCACGCGCGCGACCGTCCAGCCAAGGCTGGTCTGGAGTGGGCCGATCAACTCGCCCTGTTTGGCGGCAAAGGCGGTCTTTGCGGCGGCGGCGTTGGTCGTCGCGGCATAGGCGGATTGCGTGAGGTCGCTCGTGGTCCCGGCGGACAGCCCCGCCGCCTCGGCCGCGGCGGCCAGCGATGTACCGCCGCGCACCTTGGCGGCGATGGCGTTTGCGGTCGCCTGGTCGGGCGCGACGACCTGCGCGAAGCGGCGCGTCTCGCTCGCGGCGAATTGCGCGGCATTCGCCTTATAGATTTCCGCGATTTCGGCGTCGGTGACGGCGGGGACGGGCGCGGCGCCGCGGTCGAACAGCGCATATTGCACGACGCGCCGTTCGGGGACCGTATAGCGCGCGCTGTTCTGCGTCAGATATTTGCGCAGCGCGTCGTCGCCGGGATCGGTCGCGGGCGCGAAGGGGCTGGACGGGATGAAGACCGCCTGTCCGCGCCGTTCCTCCAGCAGCAGCGCGGCATAGGGCTGCGCGAACGCGGTGCCGATGCGCGGCATGGTGCCGACCGGCGCCGCGAGCTGCTCGACGAGAAGCTGCTGGCGAAGGTCGCGGCGAAGCTGCGCCTCGGTGATGCCGTTTTCGCGCAGGAAAGCCTCGAAGCGCGTCTGGTCGAAGCTGCCCGAAACGCCCGCGAACACCGGCAGGTCGGCGATGCGCCCGTCGATCAGCCGCTTGCTGACGCCAAAACCGAGCTTGGCCGCATATTGCTCGAAGGCGGCGCCCTCGATGATCTGGTTCAGCACGTCGTCCAGCCCGCCCGATTCGACGAAGGCCGCCATCGTCAGTCCGGGCTGCTGCTCGCGCGTCTGATTATAGGCCAGCCGCACGCGGTCGCGCAGTTCGCCGATGCCGATGTCGGTGTCGCCGACGCGCGCCGCATTGGCGCCGCCGACCCCGCCGAACGTGCTGTTGCCGGTCACGTCGCTGAGCGCGAAGGCGACGCCGACCAGCGCGACGAAGGCGAGCGCCAGGAATTTGCCGAGCGCGGAGGAGAACAAGCTGCGGATGGCGGTGATCATGGAACGGCGATTTCTCTTTACGGCGAGGCGCGAAGGCGCGGTCAGGGCGCTGCTTCTAGGCGCGCGCGGGCACGGCATCAAGGCGGGAAAGGGCGCGGCACGGCTTGCGCATCCCCGACGGCTGCCGCTAGGGCCGCCCCGACAGGTTATCAAAACGGGAGCAATCATCATGGCGCGGCGCAAATATGTGGTCGGCAACTGGAAAATGAACGGTCTGAGCGCCTCGCTGGACGAGGCGAAGGCGATCTTCGCCGCGGCCGGCGATCATCCGTCGGTCGACGTCGCGCTTTGCCCGCCCTTCACGCTGATCGGCGCGATGGCCGCGGCGGCGCCGGGCGCGGCGGTCGGCGGACAGGATTGCCACAGCGCGGCGTCGGGCGCTCATACGGGTTCGGTCGCGGCGCCGATGCTCGCCGACGCGG
>PHEM01000331.1 GCA_002842935.1 Alphaproteobacteria bacterium HGW-Alphaproteobacteria-13
CATATCCACGCCGTCGTCGCCAACCTGACCCGCGATCCCAAGGGGACATGGAAGGCGCTCTGGAACGGCGAGATCTGGAAAAACAACACGACGATCGGCCAGTTCTACCATGCCGCCTTTCGTGCCCAATTGCAGAAGCTCGGCTACGAGACCGAAGCTGCCGGCAAGCACGGTTCGTTCGAGATCAAGGGCGTCCCCGCCGAAGTCATCAAGGCATTCTCGACCCGGGCCAACGAAATCGAGGCCAAGATTGCCGAAACCGGCGCCACCAGCCTTGCGACCAAGAAGCAGATCACGCTCTATACCCGCGATCCGAAACTGGTGCCCGAGGATCGCGGCACGCTAGTCGAAGGTTGGCAGCAACGCGCCGCCGCCCTTGCGTTCGATGGCAAGGACCTGGTGGCCGAAGCCAAGGCACGGGCTGATGTACAGGCCCGGCCCACGTTCCGCGAAACGGCCACAGCCGCATTCGGCGAAGTTGCCACCCGCATCAACGCGGCGCTGCGCACCCCAAGCCCGCTTGCGGTGAGCGGGGCGGCAGCCCTCTTCATGCCTGCCGAAACGATCAAGGCACAGCACGCCACCGCGTCGGCCATCCGTCACCTTTCCGAGCGCGAAGCCGCTTTCTCGCCCCAGGCGATCCTGGCGAGCGCGCTCGGGTTCCAGATCAAGGGGCTCGAAGGGGGCGCAGTGGTTCAGCGGATCGGCGAACTCATGCGCGATGGCCATTTGATTCCCGGCAAATCGGGCCGGCTCGACGGTCACTTCGACCTCGTGACCACGCCGGCCGCATTGGCGATGGAACAGAAGATCCTCGACACGATCGACCGGGGGCATGGCGAGGGCCGGGTTTTCATGCCGCCCGAGACGGCGATGGTCCGGCTGCAAGAGGCGGCGCGCGAACTTGGGCAGACCCGCGCCGGGGTCGATAGCTGGCAGCTCAACGAAGGCCAACTGGCCGCGGGCGTAGCTATCCTCTCCGGAGGCGACAGATTCCTCAACATACAGGGCGTCGCGGGTGCGGGCAAATCCACACTGCTCGGCGCACTGGACAAGGTCTTGGACGCAGAAGGGATCAAGCTTGTCGGCTTGGCCTTCCAGAACAAGATGGTCGCCGACCTGCGTGGAGGCGGTGGCCAGGCCATATCGGCCAAACAGATGCGCGAGGCGGGGATCGAGGCCTATACGATCGCCCGGTTCCTCAGCACCTATGCTTCGGCTGCTGCAGCCGGTTCGGGCGAACGGTTCGACGCGGCCAAGGTGGCCTTAGCCAATACCGTCATCATCACTGACGAGAGCTCCATGGTCTCCTCGCGTGATATGCTACGCCTGACCACACTCGCAGAACAACTCGGCGTCGCCAAGGCGCCGTTCATGGGCGACCGCCAACAATTGTCTGCGATCGAGCAAGGCAAGATGTTCGCGGTCTCACAGGCTTCTGGCCAGGCGACCGTGCGGATGGACGAGAACATCCGGCAGAAGAACTCCCCGCTGCTTCTCGCCGTCGCCGGCCTCTCGAACGAGGGCCATGCCGGTCTCGCGCTCGACCTCCTCGCCGCGCGCGGACGAGTGATCGAGGCCGGCCCCGACCATGTCGCGCGGGCAGCCGAGCTGTGGTTGTCGCTGACGCCGGAGAAGCGCGAGGCGACCGCGATCTTCACCGCCGGGCGCGACGACCGCGCCGAAATCAATGCGCGGGTCCAGGCGGGGCTTCTGAATGAAGGCACGCTCACCGGCGCAGGCGTTGCGCTTACGGCGCTGCAAAGCGCGAACGCGACGCGTGAAGAGCTGCGCTATGCCTCGACCTACCGGGTCGGTCAGGTGCTCGAGGCGCGGATGGATGTGCGCGAGATTGGCCTCAGGCGCGGCGAGTATCAGGTCAGCGAGGTGCGCAAGGACGGCAAAATCGTGATCGAGCGCGATGGCAAGCGAAAGGTCATCGATCCCGACCGGATCAACCCTGACCACCGCTTCGACCGGCTCGGGCTTTACGAGCAGCGGCAGATCAGGATCCACGACGGCGAGACCGTGTTCTGGCGCGACAAGGACGCAGGTCGCGGCATTGCTAAATCTACCTATGCCACGGTGCTCGAAGCACGCGCCGAAGGAATCCGTGTCGAACTAGCCGACAAGCGGGAACTGGTCCTCGCCCCTGGTGACCCGATGCTGCGCCGCCTCGACCTCGGCTATGCGCTCAATGCCCATATGGCGCAGGGAATGACCAAACCAGAGGCGATCGAGGTGATCTCGTCTGCGCAGCGCAATCTCGCGACCCAGCGAACCCAGAACGTCCTCAATACGCGCGCGACCGACGACATGGTGGTCGTTACCAACAACCTCGATTCCCTTAAGCAGCAGCTTGACCGCACCCCCGGCAACAAGACGTCCGCGCTTGAAGTGACCGGCAAGGTCGAGGTTGAGCCGCGCCATGCCAATCCGATCGATAGTCGGCAGGTACCCGAACTCCGCATGAGCCCCGAGCTCAAGGCCAAGCTCGACGCGGTACTGGGGCCCGCGCCCCAAGCGCCGGTGCGCCAGCTCCCCGTCCCTGAAAAATCGCTGGGGCTCGACCTGTGAGGGCGCGGCTCACGGTTTCGGCCGAGGCCGCAGCGCGTGTGTTCGACCGCGCGCATTCGACGCTGGTCTGGCTCGCGGTCCTGGTCGTCGTCCTGCCCGAACCTGCCGTGCGGGGCTTGGCTATCGCCGCAATGGTCGCAGTGGCCCTGGCGACGAGCGTCGTCGCCTGCCTTGCCAACGGCGGCCCCCCTCACCCCCCAGCACCGCAATCTGGAGACTGATCATGGCCTACGAGCATGATGAAATTGGCGACTTTGCCAGCGAGCGCGATGCGCAGGACTGGGCTGAACGCAACAACATCGATCCCACAGATCTCCACTTCCGCGCCCGCGGAAAGCGAGGTGTCACCCTGAGCGTGCGCCGGTCAGCGCTCGGGGATTCTTCGAAGGCCGACCTCTCGTTTGGTCGGCGAACCGGCTTTTTCTAAAACCCAAGGAGTCTGAAGATGAAGCGATATCTCTGCCTGATAGGGGCTATGCTCGCCGCTGCAGCCACCCCTGCCCTAGCCTCGGAGGCGCGCCCATCGGCGCCGACTAACCCGGCTGCCGCCCAACGAACCGCCGATCACCAGGTGATGTCCGAGCAGGTCCGGCAGGGTCTCGTCCAGTTGCGCGAGACGCTCGAGGCCCGCAAGCGCGAAGCCAAGCAAAGGACGACGGTCGCCCCGAATGAAGCCAACGGCCTATGCTCGGACTGCCCCGAGAAGGATGCCGAGGCCCATCACCATTCCGTCAGCGAAGAGAGCATGGCCGAATGCCCCGAGTGCATCGAGCGCGCGATCTACGTCTGATGGGGTGCGGCGCGGTTCGGGCCACCTCCCACCGGACCGCGCCGCTTTCCCGCCCGCAAGCTTGGCTGACCGTCCTGCGGTCACTCTGTGATCAAGGAGTTCGTTCGATGAATTCAGTTCCTTCGCGGCTGTGCCGGGAGCCTGCCGTCGGTCTTCTGGCTAAGGGACGGTCCTTCGATGCCGAGCACATCATCGTATTACAATGTAGAGGCGGCTAAATTGCTTTCACGCAGTCAAAAGCCATTTCGATACGGGCACCTACCTAACTCGCACCATTTCAGAGGCTTTATTCGGCAAATTTATCCTGATGCAATATTGACAGATTCCTGCGATTGAACAATCGTTTGCGTGATAATGGGCTTCGGGGGCGCCTAGATGCGAATG
>PHEM01000332.1 GCA_002842935.1 Alphaproteobacteria bacterium HGW-Alphaproteobacteria-13
GTTACGACTATCGCACCGAATGGATGCGCTTCACGGCCACGTTGGCGCCGGACGGCGAGGATGAGGCGGAACGCAACCTCCACCGCCGCGTCGCCAAGGCGCTGGCCGAACTGACCGGCAGCCCCGCCGCGCTGCTGCTGCTGCCCGACGCGCTGGGCGGTTTTCGCGCCGCCGACCATTGGTGCTGGCCCGGCGGCGCGGAGGAAGAGAGTGTGCTGCCGCTGCGGTCGGCCTTTCCGTTGCAGGAGCGCCAGCATATCGTCGACCTCGATGCCGAGCGGCGCGGCGGCGACGGCGCGGATGATGGACTGGCGCTGCCTGCGTGGCTGCTGGCCGATACGCGCGCGTGGGTCGTGGTTCCCGTGCTGCATTTCCGGCGCATGATCGCCGTCGTCGTGCTGCACCGCCCGTCCGTGCCGCGCGCGCTCGACTGGGAGGACCTCGACGTGCTGCGGATCGCGGGACGACAGGCGGCAAGCTATCTGGCAGAGGCGCAAAGCCAGCAGGCCTTGTCGGAAGCGCGGCGCTTCGATGAATTCAACCGCCGCTTTGCCTTCATCATGCACGACATCAAGAATCTGGCGAGCCAATTGTCGCTGCTGGCCCGCAATGCCGAGCGTCATGCCGACAATCCCGCGTTCCGCGCCGACATGGTGGGGACGCTGAAGATTTCGGCGGGGCGGCTGGCGGACCTGCTTCAGCGCCTGTCGCCGCGCGAGCGCGGGCGGGCCGCCGAAGCCGCGCTGACGCTGATCGAGCCGATATTGAGCGCCGTCGCCGAAGAATCGCGCTCGCGCCGCCGGATTTTCCCCAGCGTGCAGACGGGGCTTGCGGCATGGGCCGACGCCGGTGCGGTGCGGCAGGTCGTCCAGCACCTTGTCGCCAACGCCATCGACGCGTCGGCGCCCGGCACGCCCGTGCAGCTGATCGCGGCCGCCGAGAACGGCCGCGTCCGCATCGACGTGATCGACCAGGGTACGGGCATGACGCGGGCCTTCATTCGCGACGAACTGTTCAAGCCCTTCGTCTCGACCAAGGAGGGCGGCTTCGGTCTTGGCGCGTTCGAGGCGCTGGGGCTGGCGCGGGCGATGGGCGGGACGATCGACGTCGCGAGCGAGCCGGGGCAGGGCAGCAGCTTTACCCTGTGGCTGTCGCTGGCCGACGCGCAGGCCGAAGATCCCTTCGCGCCGATCAGGAAAGTGGCAAATCGATGAGTGACGACAGCGCCCGCACCTTGCTGGTGGTCGAGGATGATCCGGGGCTGCAGGCGCAGCTCAAATGGGCCTATGACGACTATCGCGTGCTGATCGCGGGCGATCATGGCAGCGCGCTCGACCTGCTGCGCGCCGAGGAGCCGGCGGTGGTGACGCTCGACCTTGGCCTGCCGCCCGATCCCGACGGGACGCGCGAGGGATTCCGGCTGCTGGGTGCGATCCTGGAAGCCAAGCCCGACACCAAGGTCATCGTCGTGTCCGGCCATGGCGAGCGCGCCAGCGCGCTGACCGCGATCGCCGGCGGCGCGTGGGATTTCTATCAAAAGCCCATCGATATAGAGGCGCTGGGCCTGATCGTCCGCCGCGCCTTCCATGTCCGCGACCTCGAGGTCGAGAATGCGCGGCTCGCCGAAGAAGGCGCGAGCGACAATCGCGTGCTCGGCGGCATGATCACGGGCGCGCCGGAGATGCTGAAGGTCGCGCGGACCATCGAGCGGGTCGCGAACCTGGACGTGTCGGTGATGCTGCTGGGCGCCAGCGGTACGGGCAAGGAGCTGCTCGCGCGCGGACTGCATCAGGCGAGCGCGCGGCGCGACAGCGCCTTCGTCGCGATCAACTGCGCCGCCATCCCCGAAAACCTGCTGGAAAGCGAATTGTTCGGGCATGAGAAGGGGGCGTTCACCGGGGCGGTCAAGACCACCGAAGGCAAGATCGAGCTGGCGCATGGCGGCACCCTGTTCCTCGACGAAGTTGGCGACATCCCGCTGCCGCTGCAAGTCAAGCTGCTGCGTTTCCTTCAGGAACGCACGATCGAGCGCATCGGCGGGCGCAAGGCGATCGCCGTCGATACGCGCATCGTCTGCGCGACGCACCGCGACCTCGACGCGATGATCGCCGAGGGGATTTTCCGCGACGATCTATATTACCGGTTGGCTGAAATGGTGGTGCGGATTCCCGCGCTGGCCGAACGGCCGGGGGACGCGGTGCTGCTCGCGCGGCATTTCCTGCACCAATATGCGCCGCAGATGAACCCGGCGGTGCGCGGTTTCGCGCCCGACGCCTTGCAGGCGATCGACGAAGGACGCTGGCCGGGCAATGTCCGCGAACTGGAGAACCGCATCAAGCGCGCCGTCATCATGGCCGACGGCAAGCTGGTGATGAAGGACGATCTCGACATGGCCGCGCCGGACGGGGATGTCGCGGAGGACTGGCTGAACCTGCGCGCCGCGCGCGAGGCGGCCGACCGCGTCGCCATCCGCCGCGCGATGACGCACAGCGAAGGCAATATCTCGCTCGCCGCGCGGCTGCTCGGCATCAGCCGCCCGACGCTCTATGACCTGATCAGGCAATATCGGATTCAGGCCTGAATGGAGCTTTGCCGCGCCTGGACGAGCGCGCTGCTGGCGGCGGCGGTGCTGGCCGGGTGCGGCGGGCCGTCCCCGCTCTCGCCCCGGCAGATGCTGGAGGAACAGCGCGGCGCGCTGCGCGACGCGACGGCCGGCGATCCGCAGGCGGTGGCTGAGCGTGTCCGGTTGGCGCGTCTGGCCTTGCGGCTCGGCGATGGCGTTGCCGCCGAGGCGGCGGTCAAGGACGCGATGGCGGTGGGCGGCAGCGAGGATGCGCTGCGCCCGTTGCTGGCCCGCGCCTATGCGATGCAGGGCGAGGGGCGGCGCGCGCTGGAGACGCTCGATTCGGGACCGATCGATCCCGAGATGATCGGCGAGGCGGCGTGGGTCGCGGGCAATGTCCATCTGTCGAACGGCGACCTGGGCGCCGCGCGGGACGCCTATGACCGCGCCGTGCGCGAACTGCCGCGCGAATCGGGGCTGTGGGTCGATGTCGCGCGCTTTCGCGACGCCAACGCCGACACGCCCGGCGCGCGCGACGCCGTCGATTATGCGATCGAGCTGGACCGGGCGAACAGCGCCGCGCTGGCGCTGAAGGCGAATCTGGTCCGCGCCAGGGACGGACTCACCGCCGCGCTGCCCTGGTACGACGCGGCGCTGGCGGCGAACCCCGACAATGCCGGGGCCTTGATCGACCGCGCGGCGACGCTGGGCGATCTTGGTCGTTACAGGGACATGCTGGTCTCGCTGCGCCATGCCGCGACGATCGTGCCCGGCGAGCCGCGCCTCTATTATCTGCAAGCGGTGCTGGCGGCGCGCGCCGGGAACTGGCGGCTCGCGCGCAGCCTGCTCCAGCGGACGCGCGGGCAGATGGACGATGTGCCGGGCTTCATGCTGCTGAGCGCCGTCGTCGAGCTGGAACTGGGCGGCGAGGCCGTGGCCGTGACCTGGATCGAGCGGCTGCTGGCCGAACAGCCCCAGAATGTCGCGGCGCGGCGCATTCTCGCGGCGGCCAATTGGGCCGATGGCGACGCCGACGGAGCCGCCGACGCGCTGGCGCCGATCGTCACGCGCGGCGACGCCGACAGCTGGTCGCTGCTGCTCGCCGCGCGCGTGGCGGCGGAGCG
>PHEM01000010.1 GCA_002842935.1 Alphaproteobacteria bacterium HGW-Alphaproteobacteria-13
TTGTCGAAGCACCGTCCTTCTTCTTGCGGCGCCAAAAGGAAGAACGGCCCTTCGACAAGCTCAGGGCAAACGGTGCAGATTTAATGCACGGCACTCTAGGCGGCAACCTCGCCGTGCAGGCTCATCAGCGAATCCATCAGGCCTTCCTCGGCGCTCGAGCAGACCCCCAGCACCAGCGCCTCGTCATAGCCTTCGGCGACCACATAGGCATGGCCCATCGAGGAATCGAGATAGATGGTCTGGCCCGCGTCCAGCACGACGGGGTCATAGAATTCGGTGTGAACCTCGACGCGTCCCTCGATGACATAGATGAATTCTTCGCCGGGATGGCGCACCAGCTCGCCGAACTCGCGGGCGCTGTGCGCGCGGATACGCGTGATGAGCGGGATCATCCGCTTGCGCCGCAGATCGGTGCATAGATAATGATAGTCATAATTGGCGGTGGTCACGCGCACGGCATCGTCCATCGCGCCGATGCTACGGCGGCCGGTGACCTGCTGGACATTGCCGTCCGCCCCCTCGGCGAACAGGTCCGACATGCGGATGTTCAACCGCTGGCTGACTTGCTGGAGCTTGTCGTAGCTGAGCGTCAGCCGGTCATGCTCGACCTTGGACAAGGTCGAGACCGGAATGCCCGACCGCGTGCTCATCTGCTTGAGCGTCCAGCCGTTCCGGGCACGGATTCCGCGCATCACCGTGCCCAGCGTGGGCGGATTCGACCCTTCGGCCATCATCCACCTCCATCTTCATTTGACAATTTTCTAATCAGGATCATTATGTTCCCATTGGGCCGATTCATCCTGCCCACAAGATAGGGGGTTGCACGTCTGGCTGCAACCTTTCGGGAAAAGAGAGAGGGAGAGGCGATGCGTTCCACCATTCGCAAGCTGACGATCGGCTTGGCGGCGCTGATCGCGCTGCCGCTGGCCGGGCAACTGGCCGCGCAGGGACCTGTGCCGCAAAAGGCGCCGTCGGCGGCGGCGCCAGTCGCGGCGCTGCTGCCGTCCGTACCCGCGAAGGAGCGGGTGCCGCTGGACGCGGCCGATCTGGAAGCGTGGCTCGACGGTTTCATGCCCTATGCGCTGGAGCGCGGGCGGATTGCGGGCGCCGTGGTGGTCGTGGTGCGCGGCGACGGGCCGGTGCTGCAAAAGGGCTATGGCTATGCCGATGTCGCCAAGCGCCAGCCGGTGTCCCCGGACGCCACGCTTTTCCGTCCAGGATCGGTTTCGAAACTGCTGACCTGGACCGCGGTGATGCAGCAGGTCGAGGCCGGGAAGATCGATCTCGACAAGGACGTCAACGCCTATCTCGATTTCGTCATCCCGCCGTTCGCGGGCAAGCCCGTGACGATGCGCGACATCATGACGCATACCGCCGGGTTCGAGGAATCGGTGCGGCACCTGATCAGCAGCGATCCCAAGGCGGCCCTGCCGCTCAAGCAGTTGATGCCGCGCGCGCTGCCGCGCCGGGTGTTCGCGCCCGGCACCACGCCTGCCTATTCCAATTATGCGACCGCGCTGGCGGGCTATATCGTCGAGCGCGTCAGCGGCGAGCCGTTCGACGATTATATCGACAAACATGTGTTCGCCCCGACAGGCATGACGCGCTCCACTTTCCGCCAGCCGCTGCCCGAAGGGTTGAAGCCGATGATGTCGGCGGGATACGCCACCGTCACGCAGAAACCGAAGCCGTTCGAGATCGTGGTCCCGGCCCCGGCGGGCAGCCTGTCGGCGACGGGCGCGGACATGGGCCGCTTCATGATGGCGCACCTCAATGACGGCGGGGCGCTGCTGAAGCCCGAAACCGCCCGGATGATGCATGATTTCCGCGCGCCCGGCGTGGGACCGCTGAACAGCATGGCGCTCGGTTTCTACGAGCAGATGGTGAACGGCCACCGCGCGATCGCCCACGGCGGCGACACGGTGTGGTTCCACAGCTATCTCTGGCTGTTCCCCGATTCCGATATCGGCCTGTACGTGTCGATGAACAGCGGCGGGCAGGGCGGCGCGACCGGCGCGGTGCGCAGCGCGCTGTTCCACAAATTCGCCGACCGCTACCTGCCCGCCGCGCCCGGAACGATCGGCAAGGTCGATGATGCGACCGCGCGGCAGCACGCGCGGATGATGGCCGGCAACTATATCAGCAGCCGCGGTTCCTTCACCAATTTCCTGAGCCTGCTGGGCCTGATCGGCCAGGCGAAGCTGGGCGTGGATGCGGACGGCAAGCTGTCTTTCCCCGCGCTCGACGCGCTGAGCGCGGGCGCGCGCGACTGGGTGGAGGTCGAACCGTTCGTATGGCGCGACGCCAACAGCGGCGAACGCCTCGCCGCCGAGGTGCGCGACGGCAAGGTCGTGCGCCTGAGCGTCGATGCCGCATCGCCCTTCATGGTGTTCGAACCCGCGCCCGCCGGCAAGAATGCGGCGTGGCTGATGCCTGCGCTGATCGCGGCGCTGGCGCTGGTGGCGCTGGCGGCGGTCGCCTGGCCGGTACGGGCGCTCGTCCGGCGCAGCTATGGCACGAAGCTGGCGCTGGAGGGCCGCGCCCGGCGTGCCTATCGCCTGTCGCGCATCTTTTCCTGGGCGGCGCTGGTCGCGGTCGCGGGATGGATGGGGCTGATCGCCGCCTTCTCGGCCGATGTCGGCGCGCTGGGCGGGCCGACCGACTGGCTGATCATCCTGCTGCGCATCCTGACGCCCGTCGCGGCGCTGGGGCTGACCGCCACGGCCGGATGGCATCTGTGGCTGAGCTGGACGGACAAGCGCCGCTGGACCGCCAGGCTGGGCGCGGCGCTGTTGCTGCTTGCCGCCCTCGTGCTGCTGTGGGTGACGTTCGCCTTCAATCTCTATGGCTTCGGAATGGTGTATTGATGACGACACAGACCATGCCGGGACGGACGCTTCGCCTGACGATCGAGCGTTTTCCCTATCATCATCCCTTCCGTATCTCGGGCCATGTGTTCGCCGAGACGGCGGTGCTGCTTGCCGAGCTTTCGGACGGCACGCACGTCGGACGCGGCGAAGGGGCGGGCGTCTATTATACCGGCGACGACGCCTCGCATATGCTGGCCGAGGCGGAGCGCGTGCAGGGCGCGATCGAAGGCGGGGCGACGCGCGCCGATCTTCAGCACCTGTTGCCGCCCGGCGGCGCGCGCAACGCGCTCGACTGCGCTTATTGGGATCTGGAAGCGAAGCAGGCGGGCGTGCCCGTCTGGCAGCTTGCCGGACTGGACGCGCCGCGCCCGCTTCGCTCGACGCTGACGCTGGGCGCCGATGCGCCCGAGGCGATGGCCGCAGCGGCGCTGGCGCTCGATCCCGACGCGCCGATCAAGCTCAAGCTGACCGGCGACCTCGCGGACGATATCGCGCGGGTGGAGGCGGTCCGGGCGGCGCGGCCCGATGCCTGGATCGGCGTGGACGCGAACCAGGGCTATGGGATCGAGACCTTGCCCGGCCTGCTGCCGGTGCTGACGGCGAGCGCGATCGCCCTGCTCGAACAGCCGCTCGCGCGCGGGCGCGAGGCGGACCTCGACGGGCTGGGGCGTCCCCTGCCTTTCGCGGCGGACGAAAGCGCGCTCTCGCTGGCCGACACGCCGTCGCTGGTCGGGCGGTTCGATGTCGTGAACATCAAGCTCGACAAGTGCGGCGGCCTGACCGAAGGGCTGGCGATCGCCCGGCAGGCGCGGGATCTGGGGCTGGACGTGATGGTCGGCAACATGATGGGCAGCAGCCTGTCGATGGCGCCCGCCTATCTGGTGGGGCAGCTGTGCGACATCGTCGATCTCGACGGGCCGACCTTCCTCGCGAAGGACCGCGAACCCGGCGTCCACTATCGCGAGGGCCGCATCCACTGTCCCGCCGAGGTGTGGGGCGCATGAAGAATAGCTCGGGCCATGGCGCCGGGGAAGCCGGGGCGCCGACGGAAAGCCGTCTTTCATGAGCGCGGTCCATCCGGCCGGCGGATCGAGCTGGTTCCAGCGTTTCCTGCTGCCGGGCTTCGCGCTCAAGGCGGTGATCATCGGCGGCGGCTATGCCACCGGACGCGAACTGGCGGAATATTTCATCCCGTCGGGACCATGGGGCGGGCTGGCGGCGATGCTGCTGGCGGCGGCGATCTGGAGCCTTGTCGCCGCCGTCACCTTCGCGCTGGCGCTGGCGATGAACGCCTATGACTATCGCACTTTCTTCCGCCAGTTGCTGGGACCTGCCTGGATCGCGTTCGAGGGCGCCTATCTGATCTTCGTCATCCTGATCCTCGCGGTGTTCGGCGCGGCGGCGGGGGCGATCGGCGCGGCGACCTTCGGCTGGCATCCGGCGGCGGGATCGGTCGCGCTCGCGGCCGGGATCATCGCCACGACCGCGCTGGGGACCGGCGCGGTGGAGCAGGTCTTCAAATATGTCTCCTTCCTGCTCTATGGCGTCTATGCGCTGTTCCTCGCGCTGGCGCTCGCCAGCTTCGGCGGCCTGATCGGGCAGGGCTTCGCACAGGCGCCGCCGCCTTCGGGCAACTGGATGGCGGGCGGGTTCACCTATGCCAGCTATAATATCGTCGGCGCGGTTGTGATCCTGCCGGTGCTGCGCCACTTGACCAGCCGCCGCGACGCGGTGATCGCGGGCGTGATCGCCGGGCCGCTGACGATGCTGCCCGCCATCCTGTTCTTCGTCGCGATGATCGCCTTTTACCCGCAGATCGGGGCGGAGGCGCTGCCGTCCGACTTCCTGCTGCGCCAGATGAACGTGCCGTGGTTCCACATGCTGTTCCAGCTGATGATCTTCGCGGCGCTGCTGGAAAGCGGCGCGGGTGCGGTCCATGCGATCAACGAGCGCATCTCCGGCGCCATCGCGGCGCGGGGGCGCCCCGCGCTCGGCACGGGGCCGCGCGCGGCGATCGCGGCGCTGATCCTGACGGGCTGCATGTTCGTGGCGGCGAAGATCGGCCTGATCGACCTGATCGCGAGCGGCTATCGCTTCCTCGCCTGGATGTTCCTGGCCGTCTATCTCGGGCCGTTGCTGACGTTCGGCGTCTGGCGGCTCATCCGCAAGCAACCCGCATCGTTGGAGCCGACATCATGAAACCGATCCGCCTGCTCGCCCTTGGGCTGTTGCTTGCCGTCGCCGCGCCCGCCGCCGCCGATCCGCCCGTCGGCCTGGCGGCGAAAGTGGAGGAGCTGCGCAAGAAGGCCGGGGCGGTGGGCATTTCCATCGCGATCGTCGAGGACGGCAAGACCACGCTCGCGCGCGGGTGGGGCGAACGCAGGCTGGGCGAGCCTGCCCGGGTGGATTCCGCCACGCTGTTCCAGACAGGCTCCACCGGCAAGGCGATGACCGCCGCCGCGCTGGCGATATTGGTCGACGAAGGCCGGATCGGCTGGGACGATCCCGTGATCCAGCACATGCCCTGGTTCCGCATGTACGATCCCTGGGTGACGCGCGAGATCACGATCCGCGACCTGCTGGTGCATCGCAGCGGTCTGGGGCTGGGGCAGGGCGACCTGATGTTCGTGCCGCGCACCAACCTGACTCGCAAGCAGACGGTGGAGCGCGTGGCCTATCTGAAGCCGCGCACCAGTTTTCGCTCCGCCTATGCCTATGACAATATCCTCTATGCGGTGGCGGGCCAGTTGATCGAGGAAGTGACGGGCCAGAGCTGGGAAGTGTTCATGCGCGACCGCGTGCTGCGCGCGGGCGGCATGAAACATGCGACCAGCGACAGCGCGGACCGTTTCCGCAACCCCAACCGGTCGTGGCCGCACGCCCGCATCTCCGGCCCGCTGCGCGGGCTGGGCGCGCAGGAGGCGCTGGACGAGCGTGACGAACTGGGCCGTAACGGCGCGCCTGCGGGCGGGCTGGCGCTCAGCGCCGACGACATGGCGGCCTGGCTGGGCATCCAGCTCGCCGAGGGCGCGCTGCCCGGCGGCGGCCGCCTGTTCAGCGCGGCGCAGGCGCGCGAGATGTGGAAGCCCGTCGTGCCGCTGCCGGTCTCCGCCCCGCCGCCCGCGATGGCGGCGGCGAAAACCACCTATCAGGCCTATGCGCTGGGATGGAATGTCCAGGATTATCGCGGCGCGCGCGTGGTGGGGCACGGCGGCGCGGTGTTCGGATCGATCACGCGCGTCGCGATCCTGCCGGACCAGAATGTCGCTTTCGCGATCATGATGAATTCGGAAGACGGCGGCCTGATGCAGGGTCTCTATCATATGCTGCTGGACCATTATCTGGACTTGCCCGACAATGACTGGCCGACCAAATGGATGAGCTTCTCGGCCGAGCGATTGGAGCGCGGCCGCGCGGCGCTGGCCCAAGCCCAGGCCACGCCTGCGAAGGTCGGCCCTTCGCTGGACCCGGCGCGTTACGCCGGGCGCTATCGCGATCCCTGGTACGGCGATGTGGTGGTCGCATCGACGCCCGCGGGTCTGACGATCGACTTCACCTCGACGCCGCGCATGGCGGGGCGGCTCAGGCATTGGCAATATGACAGCTTCCTCACCGAGTTCGACGACAAGGCGCTGGAACCCGCCTATGTGACCTTCGCGCTCGATGCCGATGGCAAGGTCACGGGGGTGACGATGAAGGCGGCGAATCCGATCGCCGATTTCAGCTGGGATTATCACGACCTCGACCTGAAGCCGGTGGGAGATACGAAATGAAGCGGATGGTTCTTGCGCTCGGCGCGCTGACGCTCGCGGCTTGCGGAACGGCGACTCCGCCGCCCGCGCCGGAAGACGCGGCCACGCTCCACAAGAGGCTGCTGACGCTCGACACGCACCTCGACACGCCGATCAATTTCGCGCGTGAGGGCTGGAAATTCGACGCGCGGCACGACCCGGCGACGGAGATCGCGCAGGTCGATCTCGGGCGGATGAAAGAGGGCGCGCTGGATGGCGGCTTCTTCGTCGTCTATACCGAACAGGGACCGCTGACGCCCAAGGGCTATGCCGACGCGCTGGCCTTTGCCCGGGGGCGGTCCGACCTGATCGACCGCACCATCGCCGCCAACGTCCGGCTGATCGCCCCGGCCCTGACGGCCGCGGACGCCGAGCGCCTCGACCGGGACGGCAGGCTGATCGCGTTCAAATCCATCGAGAACAGCTATCCGCTGGGCGAGGATCTGTCGCTGCTCGCCGAATTCCAGCGCAAGGGTGTGCGGATGGCGGGACCCGTGCATTCGAAGAACAACCAGTTCGCCGATTCGGCGACCGACAAGCCGCGCTGGAACGGTCTCAGCCCGCTGGGGCGCGAATGGGTGGCGGAAATGAACCGGCTGGGCATGGTGATCGACGCCAGCCATTCGTCCGACGCGGCGTTCGACCAGATGCTGGAGCTTTCGAAGACGCCGATCATCCTCTCTCATTCCAGCCTGCGTTCGGCGCACGACCATCCGCGCAACCTGGACGAAGAGCGCCTGCGCAAACTGGCGGCCAAGGGCGGGGCGATGTGCATCTCCACCGTCTTCCTCTCGGACATGAACCTGACCGCCAGGCGCGGGGAATTGTTCGGCCTGTACGAGCGGATCGGCACGCTCTCGCCCGACCAGCAGGCCGACCTGATCCGCCGCTGGCGCGAACTCGACCGCAGCGAGAAGATGTGGCAGGCGGATTTCGAGACCTTCATGGCGATGCTGCTGCGCGCGATCGAGGTCGGCGGCGCCGATCATGTCTGCATCGGCGCCGACTGGGACGGGGGCGGAGGACTCGACGGGATCGAGGATATCTCCGCGCTGCCCAAGATCACCGCGCGGCTTCGGCAGGCGGGCTATGCCGATGCCGACATCGCGAAGATATGGAGCGGCAATGTGCTCCGCATCCTGCGCGCGCAAAAGCCGGAGTGACGGGCGAGCGCGCCGGACGGTTCACGTCCTGCGGATCACCAGGTTCCGGATTTCGCTCATGTCCTCCATCGCGAATCTTATGCCCTCGCGGCCCAGGCCGCTGTCCTTCACGCCGCCATAGGGCATATTGTCGACGCGATAGCTCGACACGTCGTTGACGACGATGCCGCCGACGTCGAGTTCGTCCCACGCCTCCAGCACCTTGTGCAGGTCGCGCGTGAAGATGCCGGCCTGAAGGCCGAACCTGCTGTCGTTGACGTCGGCAAGGGCGTCGGCCCAGTCGCTGAATTTCGACAGGACCACGACAGGGCCGAAGGCCTCCTCGCGCACGACATCGGCATCGGCGGCAACATTTTCGAGCAGCGTCGCCTCCAGCATATTGCCGTCGCAGCCGCCCCCCGCGAGCAGCGTCGCGCCTGCCGCGACCGCGGCGTCGATCCAGCCCTTCAGCCTCTCAGCCTCCTTTGCCGAGATCATCGGCCCGATGAAAGTGTCGCGCCGCCTGGGATCGCCCGATTTCAGCGTCTTGACCTTCGCCGCGAGCATGTCGCGGAAGCGGTCGTAGATGTCCTCGTGGACGATGACGCGCTGCACATGGATGCAGCTCTGCCCCGACTGATAATAGCCGCCGAAGACGATCCGCGCGAGTGCATGATCGAGATCGGCGTCGCTGTCGACGATCACCGCAGCATTGCCGCCGAGTTCGAGGATGACCTTCTTTTTGCCCGCCCTGGCTTTCAAATCCCAGCCGACGCCGGGCGAGCCGGTGAAGGACAGGAGCTTCAGCCGCTCGTCGGTGGTGAAGAGGGCGGCGCCGTCGCGGCTGGCGGGCAGGATGCTGAACGCGCCTTCCGGCAGGATGTCGCATTCGGCCAGCACTTCGCCCATGATGATCGCGCCGAGCGGGGTCATGCTGGCGGGCTTCATGACGAAGGGACAGCCGATCGCGATCGCGGGCGCGATCTTGTGCGCGGCGAGGTTCAGGGGAAAGTTGAAGGGAGAGATGAAGCTGCACGGGCCGATCGGCACGCGTTTCCACATCCCCATATAGCCTTTGGCGCGTGCCGAAATGTCGAGCGGCTGGATTTCGCCATAGTTGCGCACCGCCTCTTCGGCGGCGATGCGAAAGGTATCGATCAGGCGGCCGACTTCGCCCTCCGCATCGGCGATCGGCTTCCCCGCCTCGATGCAGAGCGCATGGGCGAGTTCGTCGAACCGCTCGCGAAAGCGGGCGATGCAATGGTTGAGGACGTCCTGCTTCTCGAAGCTTGCGAGCCTTGCCATCGGCGCGGCGGCGTGCACCGCGCCCGCGATCGCCGCGTCGATCACGTCGGGGGTCGCGAGCGCGGTGCGGAATGCGACCTTGCCCGTGAACTTGTCCGTCACTTCAAGGTCGGTGTTCGGCTGGACCGCCTTGTTGTTCAGATAGAGCGGATAGACGTCCTTCAACTTCATTTCTCTGCCTCTCCGTATGCCAGCAGCATGATGACCCGGCCGGTCATAATGGCAAGCGCCTGCGTTCACGCCCCCTCGCATGGGGGAGGGGAAGACGGCCCGGAACCCGGCCCCATGGTCAGCCAGGGTTCGGATCATGGCCGGTCGGCGGCCCGGACGCTTGCCTATCCGCCGGCCAGGATCGAGGCGTCGATCTGTTCGATCCGCGTGACGCCAGTCAGCGCCATCGCGACGCGCATTTCCTGTTCGAAGAGGGCGAGCATGCGCGCGACGCCCGCTTCGCCCGCGGCCGCGAGAGCATAGACCCAGGCGCGGCCGATCAGCACGCCCTGTGCGCCGAGCGCCAGCATCCGCACGACGTCGAGACCCGATCGCACGCCGGAGTCGGCCAGAATCGTCAGCGCGCCGCCAAGGGCGTCCGCGATCGCGGGCAGCGCGCGGGCGGTCGACATCGCCCCGTCGAGCTGGCGCCCGCCGTGGTTGGACACGACGATGCCGTCGGCGCCGACCAGCGCGGCCTGGCGCGCGTCCTCCGTGTCCAATATGCCCTTGATGATCAGCGGGCCTTTCCAGCGCGACCGGATCCAGTCGAGATCGTCCCAGCGGATCGACGGATCGAAATTGGCGCCGAGCCAGCCCATGAAATCCGACAGCCCGCTGGCCTCGCCGAGCACGGGCGCGATATTGCCCAATATATGCGGGCGCCCCCGGACGCCGACGTCCCAGGCCCAGCGCGGCCGCCCGATCGCCTGAAGCGCGCGGCGCATCGCGGCATGGGGACCGGACAGCCCCGAATGCGCGTCGCGATAGCGCGTGCCGGGCACCGGCAAATCGACCGTGAAGACAAGCGCTTCGCACCCGAGACTCGACGCCTCGTCGATCAGGTCCGCCATGAAGGCGCGGTCGCGAATGACATAGAGCTGGAACCAGGGCGCCTTGCCGCTGCCGCTCGCCACTTCGCGGAGCGGACAGACCGACACTGTCGACAGGCAGAAGGGGACGCCGCGGGCATGGGCGGCGCGCGCGGCCTGCACTTCGCCGCGACGGGCATACATGCCGGTGAGACCCACGGGGGCGAGCGCGATGGGCAGGCGCCATTCCTGGCCGAACAATCGCGTGTCGACGCGGACGTCGCCGACATCGGCCAGCACGCGCTGGCGCAGCATGATATCCGACAGGTCCGCGCCGTTCCGGTGCAATGTCGTCTCGGAACCGGCGCCGCCGTCGATATAGTCGAACAGAAAGCGGGGCAGGCGCCGCCGCGCCCCTTCCCGGAAATCGGCCGCCGACGCGATAATCATGATCCAGCCCCCATGACTCTTTCCTGAAAGGTGAAGAGAATGGCGCCCGATCGCGTCAGCGCCAGCGGGCGGCGATGGCCGATGCGCACCGAAAAGCCGATCCGCTCTGCCGATTCCATGCGCGCGACCACGACGATGTCGCCGCGCGAGCGGACGGCGAGATGGCAGCTCTGCCCGACGGCGGCGGACAATATCTTCATGCGCGGCAGCGCGAGTTCGAGCAGCGTCTTGACCGGCGCCTGCTGCATTCCCAGCGAAAACAGGCGGTCCGTGGCGACGAAGCCGTCGCCGGAGGGCGCCTGCTGGATGAAGCCGCGAAACTCCAGCACCTGGATCATGCGGAACAATTCGCTCATCGACCGGCCCAGCCGCTGGGAAATGGCCGATACGGTCAGCGGATCGCGTTCGCTCGCCAGAAGTTCGAGGATGTCGAGACCCTTTTCGAGCGCCGGGGCGCGGTAGCGCCGCTCGTCCTGCCCGGCGGGTTCCTTCCCTTTGTTCGTCATCCTTTGCACGCCTCTTGCCGACCGGGCTTTCCCTATCAGGAAGAAAGCATGTTTTTAAAAGTGAAATCTTGCCGCCGCCGCGCGCTGCATTTTCGCTCTGCGCGAGAAGGCTTTTAGGGTGAAACCGTTCTTGAACGGATTGCGCGACATCGGAATCGCCGCCCTCTTTTTCCCCCGTCCGCCGCACTCGGCGGCCGCGACGGGGGAAGAGGTTGTGTGTGCACGATGAGAACATTATAAGAACATGCTGCCTTTGTCAACCGTGCGCCGCGTGATTTTTCCGGCTCGGGCGGTTTGCGCCTTGTCTTGGTCTTCGCTTTACGTAAACGTCAATCCGAAGCGGCCGGGCCGGACCCGCACGCCGCACCGATAGGGAGAAGCAATCCATGAGCAAGGCACCGGTTTTCGATCTGACGGGGCGCGTCGCGCTGGTCACGGGGGCCTCGTCGGGGCTGGGCGCGGGATTCGCGAAGGCGCTCGCCGCGTCGGGCGCGAAAGTCGTGCTGGCCGCGCGCCGCGCCGACAAGCTGGCCGAACAGGTCGCCGCGATCAAGGCGGCGGGCGGCGAGGCGATTGCCGTCAGCATGGACGTGACGGACGAGGCATCGACCAGGGCCGCCTATGACGCCGCAGAGGCCGCGTTCGGCCCGGTCGACACCATCGTCGCCAACGCGGGCGTCGCGACGGAGAAGGCGGCGCTGGGTCATACGGTCGAGGATGTCGACTTCCTGCTGGCCGCCAATATCCGCGGCGTCTTCCTGACCGCGACCGAGGGCGCGCGGCGGCTCGAAGCGGACGGCAGCCGCGATAAGCAGCATGGCCGCATCGTCCTGATCGGCTCGATCACGGCGGACAAGGTCTTTCCGGCGACGTCCGTCTATGGCGCGACCAAGGCGGCGGTGCGCCACATGGGCAAGACGCTGGCGCGTGAATGGGCGCGGCGCGGCATCAGCGTCAACGTCATCCAGCCCGGCTATTTCGAATCGGAAATGACCGCCGACCTGTTCGGCGGCGAAGCGGGGCGGAAGTTCGTCGCCAGCTTCCCCCGCCAGCGCCTGCGCCCGCCCAGCGACCTGCACGCGCCGCTGCTGCTCTTCTGTTCCGACGCGGCGGTCGGCATCACGGGCGCGGTAATCTCTGTGGACGACGGGCAGTCGCTGTGAGCGGCGAACTGCTGGTCGAGGCGCGCGGAGCGGTCGAGATCGCGACGCTCAACCGCCCCGACCGGCTGAACGCCCTGAACGAAGGGCTGGTCGACGAACTCAATGCTTATTTCGGGGGTCTCGCCGCCCGCAAGGAAGTGCGCGTCGTCATCCTGCGCGGCGCGGGGCGCGGCTTCTGCGCCGGGCTGGACATTCAGGAGGATCGCGGGACGGACGAGACGCCCGTGCTGCGGACGCTGCGCACGCAGACCAGCATCGGCAACATCTATCGCAAGATGCGCGCCTGTCCCCAGCCGATCGTCGCGCTCGGCCACGGCGCGGCGGCGGGCGGGGGACTGTCGCTGCTGCTGGCGTCCGACGTGCGCTATGGGTCGCCGTCCTTCCGCTGCAACGCCGCCTATATCCGCATCGGCCTGGGCGGCTGCGACATGGCGTCGAGCTATTTCCTGCCGCGCCTCGTCGGCGCGAGTCTGGCGTCGGAGATGATCCTGACGGGCCGCTTCATCGACGCCCGGCGCGCGCTGTCGGCGGGGCTGATCAGCGAGATCGTCGAGGAGGATGCGCTGCTCGACCGCGGTCTCGCGCTGGCGGACGAGATGCTGGCGACCAGCCCGTGGGGCCTGCGCCTGTCGAAGCAGGCCCTGAACCTCAACCTCGACGCGCCCAGCCTGGACGCGGCGATGGCGATCGAGGACCGCCAGCAAGTGATATTGTCGGCGACCGAGGATCATCGGGAGGCGCTGTCGGCGTTCTTGGAAAAACGCCCACCGGAATATCACGAACGCTAATCCCCCCTCCCGCAGGCGGGAGGGGCAGCGAGACTTACGAGCTTGCTCGTTAGTCGCAGCGGGGTGGGCAAACCGCACCGTCGCAGGCCCACCCCCAACCCCTCCCGCTTGCGGGAGGGGAGAGGAGACATTGCTTGCGCCTCCCGATATATTGGCATAGATAATGTCAAAATATTGGGAGAGGCAGCGATGGCGGGAGCGAGCGGCTGGTTGCGGGCGGCGGGGATCGCGGTGCTTTTCCTCTCGTCCGGGGCACAGGCGCAGGACGCGCCGTCCGCCCACCCCAATATCGTCCTGCTGGTGGCCGACGATTGGGGCTTCACCGACGTCGGCGCGTTCGGGGCCGAGTTTGCGACGCCGAACCTCGACGCGCTCGCCCATGCGGGGATGCGCTTTGCCAATTTCCACGTCGCCGGGTCCTGCTCACCGACGCGCGCGATGCTCCAGACCGGGGTGATGAATCACCGCGCCGGGCTGGGCAATATGCCGGAGACGATTCCCGACGCGCATCGCGGCAAGCCCGGATACGACACGGTGATGAACCACCGCGTCGTGACGATCGCGCAGATGTTCGGCGCGGCGGGCTATCGCACCTATCTGACCGGCAAATGGCATTTGGGCAGCGATTCCGCGCGTCTGCCGCACGCGCGCGGCTATGACCGCGCCTTCAGCCTGTCGGATTCGGGCGCCGACAATTTCGAGCAGCGGCCGATCGAAGTGCTCTACGGCGTCGCGGGCTGGACGGAGAACGGACGCCCCGCGCGCCTGCCGAAGGATTATTATTCGTCGCGCTTCGTCGTGCAGAAGGCGATCGACTATATCGAGGCGGACCGCGCGAGCGGCAAGCCCTTCCTCGCGTCGATCAACTTCCTGGCCAACCATATCCCGGTGCAGGCGCCCGACAGCGACATCGCGCGCTATGCGGCGATGTATCAGGGCGGCTGGACCGAATTGCGCGCGGCGCGGGCGCGGCGGGCGGCGGCGCTCGGCATCATCCCGGCGGATGCGCGGCTCGCGGTCATGCCGACGACGCGCGACTGGACGAAGCTGACCCCGGACGAGCGCGCCGCCGCGACGCGGGTGATGCAGGCCTATGCCGGCATGGCGACGGCGATGGACCGCGAAGTCGGACGCCTCGTCGCGCATCTGAAGGCCAGCGGCGATTACGACAATACGATCTTCGTCTTCCTGTCCGACAATGGCGCGGAGCCGACCGATCCCTATGCCACGCTGCGCGGGCGGCTGTTCCTGCGGATGCGTTACGACACCTCGGCGGCGAACATCGGCCGCCGCAACAGCTTCAGCAACATCGGTCCCGGCTGGGCGAGCGCGGCGGTGTCGCCGCTGGCGGGGTACAAGTTCAGCGCCGCAGAGGGCGGGCTGCGCGTGCCGCTGATCGTCGCGTGGCCGGGCCATGCGCGCGTCCGCGCCGGGGCGGTCAACACCGGCTTCGCGCATGTCACCGACATCGTGCCGACGCTGGCGGAGCTGGCGGGCGTGCCCCTGCACGGCGGGACGTGGCAGGGGCGGACGGTCGAGCCGGTGACGGGGCGCAGTCTCGTCCCGATGCTGGGCGGCGCGGCGGACAGCGTGCACGGCGACGCGCCGCTCGGCTATGAACTGTCGGGCAATGCCGCGCTATTCCGGGGCGATTACAAGCTGGTCCGCAACCTGCCGCCGACCGGCGATGGGCAGTGGCGGCTATACGACATCCAGTCCGATCCCGGCGAGACGCGCGACCTGTCGGCGGCGATGCCGGACCGCTTCGCGGCGATGCAGGCGGATTATGCCGCCTATGCGAAGGCGAATGGCGTCCTCGACATGCCGCCGGGCTATACCGCCGACGACCAGATCAACCGCTATGCGTTCCAGCAGCGGGGACGCGGGTTGCTGATCCGGTTCGGCCTGTGGATAGGGGCCGTTGTCGTGGCGCTGGGCGGGCTGATCTGGTGGTGGCGGACGAAGAGGCGGTAGTGTTTTCTTGTCTCACACAAAGACACGAAGAGGGCGTGCACTCTCGCAAGCCTTCCCCGCCGCCGCAGGCGGCATCAAAAAAATGCGCTTCGCGCTGAAAGGAGGCGGGAAGGAACAACTGCCCTCTTCGTGTCTTTGTGTGAGGCTTCCTTCTTCGCGCCTTCGCGTCTTCGCGTGAAAATAAATGGCACGGCGTCTCTATCCGGCACGCCCATCATCCGGCACCGTCCCGATCAGCGCCTCGACCATATGCGCCGTGACCGCGCCCGCATCCTCGGCGGACAGGCCCTGGTCGTGGCGCAGCGCGCGCCATGTCTGGAACGACAGCGCCGCGCACAGTGCTTCCACTGGAATCCGGCGGGCCAGGACGGGCGCCGGAAGCAGGCGCAGCACCAGTTCGCGCTCCAGCGTCACGACGCGCGCATATTGGCCCATCAGGAAAGGCGACTGGTATCGCTTGATATTGGCGGCAAGGCGAAAGGGCAGCATCGCCTCGAACACGCGGACGCGGCGTTTCGCAAGCTCGCGGACATGTGCGCGCCAGTCGTCCCCGGCATAGGGCGCGGTGACGATCGGCATCACGCGCTCGGCGATCGTCGCCGTGATCTCCGCATAGAGCGCGTCCATGTCGTCGAAATGCCGGAACACGGTGCGCAGGCCGATTCCCGCCTCTTCCGCGACGCGCGCCGCGCTAGGGTTGAGTTCGCCGTTCGCGATCAGCTCCATCATCGCCTCGACGATGCGGCGGCGGCTCGACCGGCTGCGCTCGCGCCGCCCGTCGACCTTGCCCGACAATGTGCTATCCCGTGTCGCCATCCGTCCCCGCTGGCCCGACTTTCCGCCGCCGTCAACGCGCTTGCGATGTGCGGTGTATAATGACACATATAATGCCATAAGTTTCGTGGGCAAGCGGGGAGAGGAGCCATGAAAAAGCGGTGGATCGCGCTGGGCCTTGCTCTCTTGCTCGGTGCGGGCGGGTTCGGGGTGTTTCAGGCGAACAAATACCGCCTGCCGGGACTGCTTCAGGACTGGCGCGACCCGGTGCAGGCGAACCGGCCCGTCGTGTGGCAGCGGAGTCCCGAGGACGCGCCGATGGACAAGCGGCCGCCCAACATCATCCTGATCGTCGCCGACGACCTGGGCTTCAACGATATCAGCCTGAACGGCGGCGGCGTCGCGGGCGGTCTCGTCCAGACACCGAACATCGACGCCATCGCGCGCGAGGGCGTGCGCTTCACCACCGCCTATGCCGCCAACGCCACTTGCTCGCCGTCGCGCGCGGCGATGATGACGGGCCGCTATCCGACGCGCTTCGGTTTCGAATATACGGCGGTGCCCGTGCAGTTCGCGGAGAATCTCGCGCATGGCGAGGGCGTGGGACCGCTGCGCGCGATGTTCCATCGCGAGCGGATCACGCCCGATATCCCCGACTATCCCGACATGGGCGTCCCCGAAAGCGAAGTCACGATCGCGGAAGCCGTGAAGGCGGCGGGCTATCACACCATCCACATCGGCAAATGGCATCTGGGGGAGGCGCCCCGGCTCCAGCCGCACCATCAAGGCTTCGACGAAAGCCTCGCGGTGCTGGCGGGCGGGGCGATGTTCCTGCCCGAGGATGATCCCGACGCCGTCAATGCGAAGCTGCCGTGGGACGCGATCGACCGCTTCATCTGGGCGAATCTGCGCCATGCCGTGACCTTCAACGGCGGACCGCGCTTTCATCCCAAAGGGCATATGACCGACTATTTCGCCGACGAGGCGATCAAGGCGATCGAGGCGAACAAGGGGCGGCCCTTCTTCCTCTACCTCGCTTTCAACGCGCCGCACACGCCGTTGCAGGCGACCCGCGCCGACTATGATGCGCTGCCGCAGATCAATGACCACAAGACGCGCGTCTATGGCGCGATGATCGCGCAGCTCGACCGGCGCATCGGCGATGTGATGGCGAAGCTGAAACAGCTCGGCCTCGACGACGACACGCTCGTTATCTTCACCAGCGACAATGGCGGCGCCTGGTACACTGGCATCGAGGGTCTGAACGCACCTTATCGGGGGTGGAAGGCGACCTTCTTCGAAGGCGGCATCCGCACGCCCTTGTTCCTGCGCTGGCCGGGCCGGATCGCGCCGGGGACGGAGCGCGCCGACCTGGCGGGGCATCTCGACATCTTCGCGACCATCGCGGCCGCCGCCGGTGCAGCGCTGCCCGCCGACCGCGTGATCGACGGGCAGGACCTGCTGTCCGGCCCGGTCAGGCGGGACGCGCTGTTCTGGCGCTCCGGCGACTATCGCGCCGTGCGCGCGGGCGACTGGAAGCTGCAAGTGGCGAAGCGGCCCGCGCGCGCGCGCCTCTATGACCTCGCCGCCGATCCCTATGAGCGCGACGACCTGTCGGCGCGCGAGCCGGCGCGGGTCGCCGAACTCAGCGCGATGATCGATGCGCACAACCGGGGCATGGCGAAGCCGATCTGGCCGGGCCTGATCGAAGGGCCGATCCGCATCGACGTGCCGCTGAACGCGCCGTGGCGCGATGGGCAGGATTATATCTATTGGACCAACTGAGCGCGGGCGCGCCGCTCTTTTTGCGCCCTAAGTGCGCTGGATCAATATCGGCTGGAATCTGCTGCCCTAGGCTGTGCTCCCAACAGGCAGGGAGGCGACACAGCATATGTTCGACACCGCGCTCGCAGAGCAGATCTGGACCAAGAAATATCGTTTCCAGCCCCCCGAAGGCGGCGGGGACGCGGATGTGCAGGCGACCTGGGCGCGCGTCGCCTGCGCCATCGCCGCCAATGACGCGCCCGCCGAACAGGCGCGCCGCGATCGCGAGTATCTGGAGGCGCTGACCGACTTCCGCTTCATCCCGGCGGGCCGCATTCTCGCCGGGGCGGGGACGGGGCGCAACGTGACGCTGTTCAACTGTTTCGTGATGGGCGCGATTCCCGACGACCTCGAAGGCATCTTCGCGCATCTGCGCGAGGCGGCGGTGACGATGCAGCAGGGCGGCGGCGTCGGCATGGACTTTTCCTCGATCCGGCCCGCCGGGGCAGCGGTGCGCGGCGTCGGCGCGCAGGCGTCGGGACCGCTCAGCTTCATGGACAGCTGGAACGCGATGTGCGGCACGATCATGGCGGCGGGCCAGCGGCGCGGCGCGATGATGGGATGCCTGCGCATCGACCATCCCGATATAGAGGCCTTCATCGACGCCAAGCGCGACTCCACGCGCTTTCGCAACTTCAACCTGTCGGTGCTGGTCAGCGACGCCTTCATGAAGGCGCTGGCCTGCGACGGCGAATGGCCGCTCGCCTTTGGCGGCACCGTGCAGCGCACGGTCGGCGCGCGCGATCTGTGGCGGCGGCTGATGCAGGCGACCTATGACGTCGCCGAGCCGGGCGTGATCTTCATCGACCGCGTGAACGAGCAGAACAACCTGGCCTATTGCGAGGAGATT
Source organism: Alphaproteobacteria bacterium HGW-Alphaproteobacteria-13 (assembly GCA_002842935.1). Classification (GTDB taxonomy): domain Bacteria; phylum Pseudomonadota; class Alphaproteobacteria; order Sphingomonadales; family Sphingomonadaceae; genus Sphingopyxis. The sequence goes on from PHEM01000010.1 coordinate 18,460, forward strand.
CTCGCCAGCAATCCGTGCGGTGAGCAGATGCTGCCTGCCTATGGCGCGTGCCTGCTGGGTTCGATCAATCTCGCGCAACTGGTGCCGCAGCCCTTTTCGGCGCAGGCCGCGCTGGACGAAGAGGAATTGTCGACGCTGACCGCGACCGCCGTCCGTTTCCTCGACAATGTGATCGACATCTCGCGCTATCCGCTGGCGCAGCAGGAGGCGGAGGCCAAGGCAAAGCGCCGCATCGGCCTGGGCGTCACGGGTCTGGCCGACGCGCTGCTGTTCTGCGGGGCCGCATATGGATCGGCGGAGGCGATCGCGCTGACGCAGCGCTGGCTCGGCACCATCAAGCACGCCGCCTATCGCGCCAGCGCGCTGCTGGCGGCGGAGAAGGGGCGCTTCCCGCTCTATGACGCGGCGATTCTCGACCGCCCGAACCTGCGCGGACTCGACGCGGCGACGCGCGCGCTGGTCGCCGAGCACGGCCTGCGCAACGGCTGCCTCACCTCGATCGCGCCGACCGGCACCACGTCGCTGCTCGCGGGCAATGTCTCGTCGGGGATCGAGCCGGTCTTCGCCTACAGCTATAATCGCAAGGTCCGCCAGGCGGACGGCTCGACGCGCGAAGAGGCGGTGGAGGATCACGGCTATCGCGTGTGGAGGCAAGTGAAGGGCGACGAGGCACCGCCCGAGGCGCTGTTCGTCAGCGCCCAGTCGCTCGACCCGTCCGCGCATCTGGCGATGCAGGCGGCGGCGCAGCCTTTCATCGACAGCTCGATCTCCAAGACCGTGAACTGCCCGGAGGACATCGATTTCGACGCGTTCGTCGACGTCTATGCAGAGGGCTATCATCTCGGCTGCAAGGGGCTGACGACCTATCGTCCGAACGACACCACGGGATCGGTGTTGAGCGTCGCCCCCGCGACCCCCGCGCCCGCGCCGGAGGCGGAGTTGCAGCCGCGTCCCGAATCGCTGCACGGCACGACCTACAAGATCAAATGGCCCGACAGCGCGCATGCTGTCTATGTCACGATCAACGATATCGACAGCGGCGGCGCGCGCCGCCCGTTCGAAATCTTCATCAATTCCAAGAATATGGAACATTATGCTTGGACGCTGGGTCTCACCCGGATGATCTCCGCCGTGCTGCGCCGGGGCGGCGACATCGCCTTTGTCGCGGAGGAGCTGAAGGCCGTGTTCGATCCGCGCGGCGGCGCATGGATGGGCGGGCGCTATGTCCCTTCGCTCCTCGCCGCGATCGGCGATCTGTTGGAACGGCATATCGCCGCGCTGGAGGGAGGCGAGGGGGGACCGCGCCCCGATCCGATCGACGGTGCGCCGCCGCCCGCGGCCAAGCGCGCGGCGGTTCCCGCCACTTGCTCGCAATGCGGCGCGGCGGCGGTGCAGCGCATCGAAGGCTGCGACAAATGTCTGGAGTGCGGCTATTCGCGGTGCGGGTGAGGGGCGCCGCGCGGTAGAGCCTCAGAGCAAATCGCACGGCATCTGAATCACCGTATCCCCGAGCGAAGACGAGGGGCTTGTTCGAGCGGAGCGAGAACCGCGGCGCCCGCAGCCTCGACTTCGCTCGGCAATGCCCCTCGTCTTCGCTCGGGGATACGGTTCGGATTTACGGCTCGGCGCTCTATTGGGTCCGGCGCTGTTTCTTCAATGCGCCGCGCCCAGCCGCCGCTGGTCGAGAATCTCCAGCAGCGTGCGCGACAGGGGCCGGATGATCTTCGCCTGCCGCAGATGGGTGAGTTCGCGGCTCACCGTTTCCTTCGTCAGCCCCAGATAGTCGGCGATGTCGCCGCGGCTCATCGGCAGCGGCACCAGCCACGCCCCGTCGCGCCCGCGAAACCCGGCGCGGCGCTGGATGTCGGAGAGAAAGCCCGCCATCCGCTCCGCCGCCGTCTTGCGGCCCAGCATCACCATCTTGTCCTGCGCGACGGCCAGTTCGGCCGCCGCGCGGCGATAGCGGGCGTCGGCCAGCGCGGGGTGGCGGTCGGCATACCATTCGAACCGCTGCGTCAGCACGCGGCACAGCCGCGTCTCACCGATCGCCTCGGCGCTCAGTCCGTGGCTCGGTCCGGTCTCAAAGCCCAGGAAGTCGCCCGGAAACAGGAAGGCGACGATCTGCCTGCGTCCGTCGGGCAGAATCGTATAAAGCTTGACGGCGCCGCTGGTCAGGCTGAACACGCAGTCGGCGGGATCGCCCTGGTGGAACAGCGCCTGCCCGCCGGCCAGATGCAGTTGCCGCCCCTGGTTGCGGAAATCGGCCAGCGTCCGGACGTCCAGCGCGCGGCACAGCGCCTCGGCACTGACGTCGCAGCTCCGGCACGGATGATCCTTCGACAGCATCGCGCGCTTCGTCATGATGGGCTTTCCCGCGGATTATCTTACCTGCCGCTTGCCCAACGCGACGCCTTTCGCAATCGCAAAGCGCTGCTGAATTGATATGAATCAAGCGCGGAATGTGCCGCCTGCCGATGCGGCGTCGGACGCGGGCGTCCAATAGCGATGCCCGGCGACGCCGTACCAGAAACCGTTGGAAAAAGGCGCCCCGACATCCAGCGCCTCGAGGCGCGCCGCCGCCTCTTCGACGTCGATGCGCCAGGCGGCGCACTCGGCGAAGATCGTCGCCACGGCGACCATGTCGACGCTGTGCGGCATCAGGCGATAATGGCGGATTCCCATCGCGCGCATCTCGTCCAGCTCGGCGATCAGGTTGACATAGCTGTGCGACAGCGTCTGGATGCCGTTGATCACCAGCATGTCCTCGCCGCCCAGCGTGCGCAGCGGCATGCCGTCGGGGTCCTCCTGGCAGACGAACTGGCATTCGTCCTTGCTGCGCCGGTGCGCGCGGGCGTGATAGCAGCGGGCCGACAGCGCCAGCGAGGCGCGTCCGAACACCTGCACCTCGACCGCCGCGCCGATCTCGGCGGCGGCGCGCGCCAGTTCCTCCGCCGCGCGGCGCGGCAGTTCCGTGGGCAGCGTGAAATGCACGGCCCCGGCGTGCGCGAGATGGCGCATCGTCCGTTCGTTATAGATATTCATCATCGGCCCGATGCGATGCGGCTTCCCGGCGGCGGCGGCGAGACCCGCGGCGTTGTTGACCTCCACGGGATAGTCGGCCTGTTCGCACAGCTCCGTGATCGCGCGGCGCTCGCGCGGCAGCATCACTTCCGCCAGCGTGGAGAGGACGACCTGCTTGCCCCCCCGTTCCAGCCGCTCGATCGCCTCGGGATAGTGGCGGTCGAAAAAGGGGCTGCGCTTCGAACAGACGACTTCGCCCAGATAGACGGTGTCGATCGGCGCCTCGTCCGCGATCCGGGCATAGAAATCGCGTTTCCTGTCCGTGTCCCAGTGGAAGGGGATCGGGCCGAGCGTCAGT
>PHEM01000333.1 GCA_002842935.1 Alphaproteobacteria bacterium HGW-Alphaproteobacteria-13
TCAAGTCCGGCTAGGCAGCAAGCTGCCAAGCCTTCCTATCTCTCCCCTGAAGGGGAGAGGGCTTTCCCGTAAAAAAGGGGCCGCCGTGGCGACCCCTTCCCTGTTCCATATCGAAGGCGATCAGTCCTTCAGGAAGTCGGGCACATGGCCCTGATCTTCCGGACCGTCGTCGGCGCGCTCGCGGCCCCGATCGCTTCTGGGACCGCGGTCACGGTCGCCGTCACGGCGCGGGCCACGATCACGGCCACCGCGGCCCCGGTCGCCGCCATCACGGCGCGGACCGCGATCGCCGCGCGGTTCGCGGGCCGGGCGCGTGTCTTCCAGTTCCTCGCCGGTTTCCTGATCGACGACGCGCATCGACAGGCGAACCTTGCCGCGCGGGTCGATCTCCAGCACCTTGACCTTGACTTCCTGCCCTTCGGCGAGGACGTCCGCGACCTTTTCGACGCGCTCGTTCCTGATTTCGCTGACGTGGACGAGACCGTCCTTGCCGCCCATGAAATTCACGAACGCGCCGAAATCGACGAGGTTGACGACCTTGCCGTCATAGATCTTGCCGACTTCGGCTTCCTCGACGATGCCCGCGATCCACTTGCGCGCGGCCTCGATCTGCGTGAGGTCGGACGAACTGATCTTGATCAGGCCCTCGTCGTCGATGTCGACCTTGGCGCCCGTCGTCGCGACGATCTCGCGGATCACCTTGCCGCCGGTGCCGATGACGTCGCGGATTTTCGACTTGTCGATCTGCATCGTCTCGATGCGCGGCGCGTGCGCCGACAGTTCGCTGCGGGTTTCGCCCAGCGCCTTGTTCATCTCGCCCAGGATGTGCGCGCGGCCTTCCTTGGCCTGCGCCAGCGCCTTTTCGAAGATTTCCTTGGTGATGCCGGCGATCTTGATGTCCATCTGCATCGTCGTGATGCCTTCGGACGTGCCCGCGACCTTGAAATCCATGTCGCCGAGATGATCCTCGTCGCCCAGGATGTCGGACAGGATCGCGAAGTCCTTGCCTTCGAGGATCAGGCCCATGGCGATGCCCGACACCGGGCGCGCGATCGGCACGCCCGCGTCCATCATCGCCAGCGACCCACCGCACACCGACGCCATCGACGACGAACCGTTCGATTCGGTGATGTCGCTGGTCAGGCGGATCGTATAGGGAAACTCGTCCTTGGTCGGCAGCACCGGGTGCAGCGCGCGCCACGCCAGCTTGCCGTGGCCGACTTCGCGGCGGCCCGGCGCGCCGAAGCGGCCGACTTCGCCGACCGAATAGGGCGGGAAGTTATAGTGGAGCATGAAGTTCTGGTACGACAGGCCGTTCAGGCCATCGACCATCTGTTCGCTATCCTTGGTGCCGAGCGTGCAGGTCGCGATCGTCTGCGTCTCGCCGCGCGTGAACAGCGCCGAGCCGTGGGCGCGCGGCAGGAAGTGCGTTTCGGCGACGATCGGGCGAATCTGCGTCGTCGTGCGGCCGTCGATGCGCTTGCCGTCCTTCAGGATCGCGGTGCGGACGATCTCCGCCTCCAGCTTCTTGACGAGCTTGATGCCCGCCATGACGCTCTGCGGGTCCAGACCGTCGGCGACGAACTGTTCCTTCGCCTTCGCCCGCGCCTCGTTCAGCGCGTTCGAGCGGGCCGACTTGTCGGTCAGCTTATAGGCGGCGGCGATGTCCTTGCCGATCAGCTTCTTCAGCTTGTCCTTGATCGCGGCATTGTCGTCCGACGACGCCATTTCCCAAGGTTCCTTGGCGGCCTGCTCGGCGAGCGCGATGATCGCTTTCACGACTTCGCGGCATGCGTCGTGCGCGAACAGCACGGCGCCCAGCATCACCTCTTCCGACAGCTCATTGGCTTCGGATTCGACCATCATCACGGCGTCGTGCGTCGCCGCGACGACGAGGTCGAGGTCGCCTTCGGCCACCTGCTCGTCGGTCGGGTTCAGGATATATTCGCCGTCCACATAGCCGACGCGCGCCGCGCCGATCGGACCCATGAAGGGCACGCCCGAGATGGTCAGCGCAGCCGACGCCGCGACCATCGCCAGGATGTCGGGTTCATTGTGGCCGTCATAGCTCAGCACCTGCGCGATGGCGTTGATCTCGTTATAGAAGCCCTCGGGGAACAGCGGGCGGATCGGACGGTCGATCAGGCGGCTGACCAAAGTTTCCTTTTCGGTCGCGCCGCGCTCGCGCTTGAAGAAGCCGCCGGGAATGCGGCCCGCGGCCGAATATTTTTCCTGATAATGGACGGTTAGCGGGAAGAAGTCCTGCCCGTCCTTCACCGACTTGGCGGCAGTGACGGCGCACAGCACGACCGTCTCGCCCAGCGTCGCCATCACGGCGCCGTCGGCCTGCCGGGCAACCTTGCCCGTTTCGAGCGTCAGCGTTTCACCGCCCCACTCGATCGATACTTTTTTCACGTCAAACATGTGGTTTCCTTCGCCCGCCTGGCCCTATGCCGGGCGGGGCCTCTAGTTTCGGGCAATCCGGCCCGAGGCGGGTCGGGGCGGTTTCCGTGCCCCTCGAAGGACGTCCCGCCGGATGCGGGAACGCCCCTTGCGGCTCGCCCATTTCGCGCGAGCCAATATGAAAGCGGCCCCGGAACCCGGAGCCGCCCTCGAATTCTTATTTCCGAAGACCCAGCTTCGCGATCAGCGCCTGATAGCGGCCCTCGTCCTTCTTCTTCAGATAGTCGAGCAGGCTGCGGCGCTTGTTGACCATCATCAGCAGCCCGCGGCGGCTGTGATTGTCCTTGTGGTGCGCCTTGAAATGTTCGGTCAGCGTGTTGATGCGATCGGTCAGGATCGCGACCTGCACTTCCGGCGAGCCGGTGTCGCCCTTTTCGCGGGCATTGTCCTTGATGACTTCGGCTTTGCGCTCGGCGGTAATCGACATATCGTTCTTCCTTCGAACATCCTGCTTAAAGATTGAAGCCCCGCACGACCTTCAGCGTTCCCGCCGATGCCTCTATCAGCGCGACGGGCCGCCTTTCGCCGTCCCGTCCCCAATAAAGCCCGTCCTCGGTGCTTCCCCCGGTCCAGACGCGACCCTGACGGATCGCCCCTGCCGCTTCCGGGGAGAGGTCCAGAGCCGGGATGTCGACCAGCCCTGCCTCCAGCGGCAGAATGATTTCTGATTGGGCGGCCCCTTGGCCGAAAGCGTTCAATTTGTCCAGCGAAATCGCGTCATCGAGCGTGAAGGGTCCCGCCTGGACGCGGCGCAGCATGGCGACATGTCCCACCGTGCCGAGCGTCCGCGCGATATCCCGCGCGAGGCTGCGGATATAGGTGCCCTTCGATACATGGGCGGTGAGCGTGACGGATTCGATCCCCTCCCCGTCACCCCGGACTTGATCCGGGGTGACGACGGGAGAGCGCGTATATCGTCACGCCCCGCGCCTTCATCTCCACCGCCTCGCCTTGCCGCGCGCGGTCATAGGCGCGCCGCCCGTCGATCTTGATCGCGCTATAGGCCGGCGGCACCTGCTCGATCGGTCCCGTGAAGCGCGGCAGCACGCGCTCCACGTCCGCCAGCGTCGGCCGCACGTCGCTGGTCGCGACCACGTCCCCTTCCGCGTCGAGACCCGCCGTCTCGGTCCCGAAGGCGATCGTGAAATCATAGGTCTTGCTCGCATCGAGCATCCGCCCGGTGAGCTTCGTCGCCTCGCCCAGCGCGATCGGCAGCACGCC
>PHEM01000334.1 GCA_002842935.1 Alphaproteobacteria bacterium HGW-Alphaproteobacteria-13
CCCCGCCAGCGCGTGAGCCGCTCGCCCAGAAAGACGAGGCCGAGCACCACATTGACGAGCGGGTTCAGATAATAGCCGAGGCTGGCCGCCAGCACATGGTCGGAGAAGATCGCATAGATATAGACGAGCCAGTTGGCCGCGATCAGCACCGAACTGGCCAGCAGCAGGCGCAGCGCGCGCCAGTCGCGCAGCGCCATGACGAAATCGGCGATCTGCCGCCGGAAGACCATGATCATGAAACAGATCGGCAGCGACCAGATGATGCGCTGCGCCAGCACTTCGGTCGGCGGCACCGTGTCGAGCAGCTTGAAGAACAGCGGCACGAAACCCCAGATGCCATAGGCGGCCAGCGCATAGGGCAAGCCGCCCTGGTCGCTCCCCGCCGGGGCCGGTGTGTGCGTCATGACGTCCGAACCGCCGGGATCAGATGATGCCGCCGCCCAGCATCAGGCGGACGACGCCGATCAGGATGACGACGATATTCAGATTCCGTCCCGCCGTCTTGTCCGACATCGCGCCCAGCCCCAGCCCGATGGCGGCGAAAGGCACGATCACCCAATTCGCCCAGCCCAGCAGCGGGATGAAGGCGAAAATGGCCAGGATCAGCGCGATGACGCCGATGACGAGCGAAGCGACGTTAAGCATGGCGCGGTTCTCGCACGCCCCCCGGTCTCTCGCAAGACCCTTTCGGTTCGTCGACGCCTCGGCTCGCCTCGTCTTGTTGTCTGGGGTTCATGCAACGCAAGCCGGATTCGGCTCGTTCCCTCGTCGAAGCGCCCAACTCCGTTCGCGGAGCGGAGGCGCACAACCAGGAAAGGATTTGTCATGCAGAAACTCACCACGGGCGCGATCGCTGCCTTCCTTGCCGCAGGCGTCGCCTTGGCCGCGCCCGCCGAGGCAGGCATGACCGCGCCCGCGAAAGAGACCGGCTATCACCAGCTCGAGGCGTCGTCAGACTTCTACAAGAAGCGCAAGAAGGACCGCCGCTATTATGCCCGCGACCAGCGCGTCAACAACAACACGCGCATCTGGCGCGGCAGCGACGGCCGCTATCGTTGCAAGAAGGACAACGGCACCACCGGCTTGCTGATCGGCGGCGCGGTCGGCGGTCTCGCGGGTCATGAAATCGCGGGCAGCGGCGACAAGCTGCTCGGCACCGTGATCGGCGCGGGCGCGGGCGCGCTGCTCGGCCGCGAGATCGACCGCGACAAGTATCGCTGCCGCTAGAGACCCGTCCCGGGTGCGGGGTCCGAGACCCCTCCGCCCGCATCCGCGCGATGGAAGAGGGCGTCGGCTTCGTGCCGGCGCCCTCGATATATGCGCTTGCTCCCCTGCCCCGCTTGCCCCATGACACGGCAAACGCAGGGAGTTTCGACCGTGAGCGACCAGCATATCGACCCCGAACGCGCGCAGTTCGACGCCTTCAAGGCGCTGCCGCGCGACACGCCGATCCACATGCTCAACCTCGTCCGCTTCAGGGACGAGGCGGCTTATCCCGCCGATCACCCGCTGGCGGCGCAAGGACTGAGCGGGAGCCAGGCTTATGCACATTACGGCAAGGACAGCGCCGCCGTCTTCCAGCGCGTCGGCGGCCGCATCGTCTGGCGCGGGACGATGGAGACCATGGTGATCGGCCCGGCGGACGAGCATTGGGACGCGGTCTTCATCGCCGAATATCCCGGCGGCGGCGCTTTCATGGAAATGGTCACCGATCCCGTCTATCGCCAGGCCGTGGTTCACCGGCAGGCAGCGGTCGAAACGTCGCGGCTGATCCGCTGCAATCCGTCGCCGTCCCCCTCCGGCACAGTTTTCGGATAACAAATCCTTACCCGTTAAGGATTTTCGCTTACATCTTCTTAACCGATTCCGGGTCAATTCCGGCAGGTTATTAAGGGAGTGTTAGCGATGCTTTTGCGCGGAAAATGGCTGGTGGCGGGCTTGATGATCGCGGCCGCCCCTCTGGCGGGCTGCCGCGACAATCCCAATGCCAAGGCCGAACTCAAGCCGCTCGACGACGGACTGACCAGCACCGACCCCGCGATCAAGGGGTCGCTGGAAGACAAGATCATGGTCGATCCGAAGCTGACGGGTCAGGCGAACCGCAACGCCGTCGGTCCGGGCAACCGGCCCGTCGACGGCGGCGTGCCCGGCGTGGCGGGCGGCAAGGCGGCGAGCGCGGCCGAAGCGGCGGCGGCGCTGAAGGCCGGCAAGCTGCTCGCGGCGCCCAAGGCGCAGCCGTTCGAGGAAGACTGCGACAATTGCGACGCGAAACGCCCCGTCACGCTGGGCGCGCTGGCGCGCGAACAGTCGAAGGGCAGCTGCGACGCCAAGCTGACCTATGGCAACGGCTGGGCCGACCGCCTGCCCCCCGCCTTCCAGATCTATCCGCGCGCGACGCTGCGCGAAGCGGCGGGGATCGACGGCGGCAAGTGCAACCTGCGCGTCGTCAATTTCCAGACCGCGGCGTCGATGCAGGGCGTGCTCGACTATTATCACACCATGGCGGTCCGCGCGGGCTATACGAGCGATCACCGCGTGCGCGGCAACGAACATGTGCTGGGCGGCACCAAGGGCGAGCTTGCCTATGTGCTGTTCGTGCGCCGCGACGGCGGCATGACCGACGTCGATCTGGTCGCGTCGGGCGGGAAGTAAGAAGGCCAGCCCTCTCCAACTCGTCACCCTGAACTTGTTTCAGGGTCCATGGTCTGCCATCGAATGAAGCGCAACCCGAACCGCTAGGGCGGGCCATGGATGCTGAAACAAGTTCAGCATGACGAAGAAGAATAGTGCCTATCTCGCTATAAACGCGTGGGCCGTAGTCAAGCCGCCATCAATATGCCGCGATAGCTCTGGTCCTCCGACGCCAGCCCCGCGCCCGACGCCACGCACAGCAGCGCATTGTCCGCGACATGCACGGGCAGGCCCGTCGCCGCGGCGATCGCCTGATCGAGGCGGCGGAGCAGCGCGCCGCCGCCCGTCAGCGTGATGCCTTCCTCGATGATGTCGGCCGACAGTTCCGGCGGCGTCTGCTCCAGCGCCGCGCGCACCGCGCTGACGATCTGTCCGACCGGCTCGGCCAGCGCCTCGGCGATTTCGGCCTCCGAGACACTGACTTCGGACGGGCGGCCGTTGACTAGGTCGCGGCCCTTGACGGCAATGATCGTGCCGCTGCCTTCGGGTGCGAGCGCACTGCCGATGGCCTGCTTCACGCGCTCCGACGTCATTTCGCCGATCATCATATTATGCTTGCGGCGGATGTAGGAGACGATCATCTCGTCCATCTTGTCGCCGCCGACGCGCACCGAGCTGCTGTGCGCGATCCCGCCAAGCGAAAGTACCGCGACTTCGGTGGTGCCGCCGCCGATGTCCACCACCATCGCCCCGCGCGGCTGCGTCACGGGCAGGCCCGCGCCGATCGCCGCCGCCAGCGGCTCTTCGAGCAGCAGCACGTTCATCGCGCCCGCGTTCGACGTCGCGTCGCGGATCGCCCGGCGCTCGACGATGGTCGAGTTGGACGGGACGGCGACGACGATATTGCTGCGGCGGCGCAGGCGGCTGGGACCGCCCAGCGCCTTGTCGATGAAATGCTTGATCATCTGTTCGGCGACTTCGATGTCGGCGATCACGCCGTCGCGCAAGGGGCGCATCGCCTGGATATTGGCGGG
>PHEM01000335.1 GCA_002842935.1 Alphaproteobacteria bacterium HGW-Alphaproteobacteria-13
TTCTGGCGAAAGAATTGCGCGACATGGCGCGGCTTGTCGGAAACGACCGCGAGCGGCGTGTCGTCGCCCATCGATCCGATGGCTTCCTTCGCATCCTCGACCATGGGGGAAAGGATCAGTTCCATATCCTCCATGGTCAGCCCGGCGGCGACTTGGCGGCGCAGCAGTTCGGCGCGGTCCCATTGCGGCAGGCTGGCCTTTCCGCCTTTCGGCAGGTCGGCCATGGTGCGGAACCCCTTGACGCGCGACGCATAGTCGGCGGCGTCCGCGATCCTGTCCTTGATCGCGCGGTCCTCGTACAGCGTGCCTTCGTCGAGGTCGACGGCGATCATCTGGCCGGGACCGAGGCGGCCCTTCTTGCGGATGCTGGCCTCCGGCAGCAGCACCATGCCGCTTTCCGACCCGACGACCAGCAGATTGTCGGCCGTCAGCGTATAGCGCAGCGGGCGCAGCGCGTTGCGGTCCATCCCCGCGACCGCCCAGCGGCCGTCGGTCATCGCCAGCGCCGCCGGGCCGTCCCACGGCTCCATCACGCTGGCAAGATAGGAGTACATCGCCTTGTGCGCGTCGGGCACATCACCGCCGCCGCCCCAGGCTTCGGGGACGAGGATCAGCTTCGCGGTCGGCGCGTCGCGGCCCGCGCGGCACAATGTCTCGAACACCGCGTCGAGCGCCGCCGTGTCGCTGGCGCCCGCCGGGATCACGGGCTTAATGTCCTCCGAATGCTCGCCGAAGGCGAGGCTCGCCATCTTGATCTCGTGGCTTTTCATCCAGTTCTTATTGCCGCGGATCGTGTTGATCTCGCCATTATGGGCCAGGCAGCGGAAGGGCTGGGCGAGCCACCATTGCGGGAAGGTGTTGGTCGAATAGCGCTGGTGAAAGATCGCGACGCGGCTTTCGAACAGCTTGCTCGTCAGGTCGGGATAGAAGTCCGCGAGGCTCTCGGCCAGGAACAGCCCCTTGTAGATGATCGAGCGGCACGACAGGCTGCAGATATAGAAATCGTGGATCTGCGCCGCGACGACCTTTTTCTCGATGCGGCGGCGAACGAGATAGAGCTGCTTTTCGAACTCGGCGAGCGACTGTTCGTCGGGCAGAGGACCCGCGATCATGATCTGCTCGATCTCCGGGCGCGTGCGCTGCGCCTTGTCGCCGATCACCGACACATCGACGGGAACCTGCCGCCAGCCATAGATGGTGAAGCCCGCGTCGATGATCTCCGCCTCGACGATCGTGCGGCATTCCTCCTGCGCGCCAAGGTCGGTGCGCGGCAGGAAGACCATGCCGACGGCGAGGCGGTTCGGGCGCACCTTGTGCCCCGAAGCCGCGATCGCATCGTCGAAGAAGCGCACTGGCAGATCGACATGGATGCCCGCCCCGTCGCCGGTCTTGCCGTCGGCATCGACGGCGCCACGGTGCCAGACCGCGCGCAGCGCCTCGATCGCCGCCTCGACGACGCGGCGCGACGGCTTGCCGTCGGTCGCGGCGACCAGTCCGACGCCGCAGGCATCGGATTCGAGTTCGGGGCGATACATGCCCTCGGCGGCAAGGCGCGCATGATCGGCAGTGGGGTAATGAGTCATGTCGTTGTTCCTGACGGGGTCAGTGTCCTCAAGTGGACGGTTTTCTGCTCTTGTTCTTACGGGCGTTTTCGGCCGCCTCCATCCGGGCGTCATAGGCGGCGCTGTAGGCCTCTTCATAAGCCGCCTCGAGCGCCTCGACGCGCTGGCGATCGGCTTCCGACCAGCTGTCGCGGTCATAGGTGAAGTCATCCTCTTCCGCGTCGTCGACGTCCTCCGCCTCGGTGGCGGCGGCGGCGTTCCACATGTCGCGATGCTCTTTCAGCGCCTTCACATCGGTCTTCAGCAGCCTGGCGAGCTTTTTCAGCTCCGCCTCGTTCAGGTCGGCAAGCTGCCGCTCCATGGGCAGGTCCACGCTCTTGAACTCGCTTTCCAGCTCGGGCGCGCGGTCCATGAACTTCGTCACCATGGGGGGGATCGCCCGGGCCACGGCCAGCATGATTTCGGGATCGGCCTGAAGCGCAAGCGATTCATCGGCGAAGCTCCGGCCCGCCGGCGTCGAGAAGAAAGCGTTGATCGACGTCAGTTGGTCGGCGCTGAACTTGCGGGCATAGGCCTTGGCCATGCCGTCGCGCATCGGTCCTTCGATGTCGGTCAGAACTTCGCTGATCAGCGGCCGGACGAATTTCGTGATCTGGTCCGTGCGCTGCTTGCGGTGCGGGTCGAACAGGTCGGCGATCGCCTCCTTGCTCTTGTCGTCGAGCGCGGCCACCTGCTCGCTTTCCACGCCCGTCTTGATCGAGATCATCAGGTCGGACGAACCGTTCAGCTCGTTGAGGAAAGTGGAGAACATCTTGCCGTAAAGATTGTCCATCATCTTTTCGAGGCTCCCGGTCGGGAGCAGCGCGGCCGTCGTGGTCTGCGCCAGCGTCAGGCGCGCGGGTTCGACCGGCGGCAGGTCGCTGGTGTCGAAAATCTTTTCGACGAAGGCGATCGCCTCGTCCATCTCGCGCTGCATCCGCTCGCGCGCGGCGGAGGCGGCGGCCGCCTCATCGGCTTCGATGTCGGCTGCGACGTCCACGGCCGCCGCATCGGCCTCTGGGTCTTCCTGCGCGGCAAAGGCCTGCACGGGCGTAAGGGCCATCGCGCTCGCGAGCAGAACGGATTTCCAAGTCGACATGATCAATTTCCTTCCCTGTTGGTCATGCCGCCTTCTTTTCGCTTTTTGCTTTCGCCTTCAACCACTTTGCCATCTGTTCGCTGACATCGCGGCCGTCGCGGATGCCCCACACCACCAGGCTGGCGCCGCGCACGATGTCGCCCGCCGCGAAAACGCCCGGCAGGCTGGTCATCATCGTCTGGTGATCGACGCGCAGCGTGCCCCAGCGCGTGACCGACAGGTCGGGCGCGCCGAACAGGTGCGGCAAATCCTCTGGATCGAAGCCCAGCGCCTTGATCACCATGTCGGCGGGCAGGTCGAATCGGTGGCCGGGGTCCGGTTCCGGGCCGCGGCGGCCGCTGGCGTCCGGGGCGCCCAGCCGCATGCCCTGCGCCGCGACCTGCGTGACGCGCCGGTCGGCCGTGAAGCTTTCGGGGGCGGACAGCCAGACGAACTCCACGCCTTCCTCTTCGGCATTGGCGACTTCGCGCTGCGAACCCGGCATATTTTCGCGGTCGCGGCGATAGAGGCATTTCACCGACTTCGCCCCCTGGCGGATCGCGGTGCGAACGCAGTCCATCGCCGTGTCGCCGCCGCCGATGACCACAACATGCTTGCCCGCCGCGTTCAGCCGCCCGTCGTCGAAGGCCGGAACCGCGTCGCCGAAACCCTTGCGATTCGACGCGACCAGATAGTCGAGCGCGGCGATCACCCCTTCGGCCTCGCTGCCCGGAACGCGGATCTCGCGCGGCTTATAGACGCCGGTCGCGATCAGGATCGCGTCATGCTGTCGCCGCAGCGCGTCGAGCGCGGCGTCCTTGCCGACCTCGAAGCCCAGGTGAAAGTGGACGCCGCTGTTGGCCAGCCGGTCGATGCGGCGCATCACCACGTCCTTCTCCAGCTTGAAGCCGGGGATGCCATAGGTCAGCAGCCCGCCCGCGCGGTCGTGGCGGTCATAGACATGGACCTCATGTCC
>PHEM01000336.1 GCA_002842935.1 Alphaproteobacteria bacterium HGW-Alphaproteobacteria-13
TCATGAAAAGCAAATTTCTCACCATCGGCGTGATCGCCGCGATGATGATCCCCGCCGCCGCGCAGGCGGCGCCGCAGACCCGCCATGCCGCCTACGACCGCCCGGCCATTGGCAAGACTCAGCCGCAGGCGCGCGATATGCGGCACGACTCCCGCTCGAACCCGAACGACTGGCGCCGCGACACACGCTATCAGAGCTTCCGCGCGCCCTTCGCCTATCAGTCGTTCCGCGCCGGTTCGTCGATCCGCTCCAACTATTATGCTCCCGCCTATCGGTTGAACTATGACAATCGCTGGAGCGTGCCGCGCGCGGGCAAGAACATGACCTATGTCCGCCACTACAACGACCTGCTGCTCGTCAACGTGCGGACGGGCAAGGTGGTCAAGGTCTATCGCAACCAGTTCCGCTGGCGCTGAGCGCGATGCGCGGGAAGAGAGGCCGGGCGAGCGATCGTCCGGCCCTTTTTCCATGCCCCCGTCCCCGTCACCCTGAACTTGTTTCAGGGTCCACGGTCCGCCCTCCAAACACAGGACGGCGTAAAAGGAAAGCATCGGGCCATGGATGCTGAAACAAGTTCAGCATGACGAAGCGGAGACGGCTTCGTCGCCTCGCCTCCTCAGTCGCCCCAGATATGATCGGTCTCGACCCAGCCCCTGCGTCCCTTGACGTCGAACAGGCACCAGCCCGGCCTGCAATTGGTGATCCGGCCGACGACGCCGGGTTCGGCGCGATAGGCGATGGGGGCGGCCGCATCGGCGGAGGTCCGCATCGCGCGGATTTCGCCCGTGACGATCGCCGTGCGCGTGCGGCTGAGCAGGCGCGCGGCCATCCAGCCCTGCGTGCCGTCGGGGTCCTCCACCTTGCGCCAATTCTCGTGGCGGGCGATGACCTTCACCGGCAAGTCGCGGCGCCGATATTCCCAGATCACCGGTACATCGGGCGAGGGCCCCTTGCGCATGCGCGCTTCATCGACGCTGATCGACGCCCAATAGGGCAGGACGGGGTCCGATTGCGCCGCCGCCGGTCCAGCGGCGACCGGCAAGGCAAGCAGGACGGCAAGGAAAAGGGAAAGGCGGGTTTTCAGGCTGGTCATGGGGCAGCCTTGTCAAAATCGGCCGCTCTTTTCAACCGCTCGCCGCGCGAAGGGGTGCACTCATCCACAATGCCGTCCGCGGCCCGCGCGCACTGGCCCTCTTGACCCCTTCGCGCAGGCACGCTCTATCGGCGGCCATGGCTGCCGATTCCTCTCGCCCGAAACGCCCGCGCGTCATCGTCACGCGCCAGTTGATGCCGCATGTCGAAGGGCGCATGGCCGAATTGTTCGACGTCGCGCTGTCGGCGCACGACCAGGCCTTTTCGACCGAGGAGCTGAAGGCCGCCGTCGCCGACTGCGACGTGCTGGTTCCGACCGTGACGGATCGCATCGATGCCGAAATCATCGACGCGGCGGGCGAGCGGCTGAAGCTGATCGCCAATTTCGGCGCGGGCGTCGATCATATCGACCTGGCGGCGGCGCGCGCGCGCGGCATCATGGTGTCGAACACGCCCGGCGTCTTTACCGAGGATACCGCCGACATGACGATGGCGCTGATCCTCAGCGTGCCGCGCCGCCTGGCCGAAGGCGAAAAGCTGATGCGGTCGGGCCGATGGCAGGGCTGGGCGCCCAGCACGATGCTGGGCCACCGCGTCGGCGGCAAGCTGCTCGGCATCATCGGCATGGGGCGCATCGGCCTGGCCGTCGCGCAGCGCGCGCGCGCCTTTGGCCTGTCGATCCACTATCACAACCGCAAGCGCCTGCCCCCCCAGCTCGAAGAGGAGTTGGGCGCAAGCTATCACGCCAGCATCGACACGCTGCTGCGGATCAGCGACGTGGTGACGATCCACTGTCCGCACACCAGCGAGACGCACGAGATGGTGAACGCCGCGCGCATCGCCGCGATGAAGCGCACCGCCTATCTGATCAACACCGCGCGCGGCGAGATCGTCGACGAAAAGGCGCTGATCGCCGCGCTCAAGAGCGGCCGCCTCGCGGGCGCGGGGCTTGATGTCTATACGCACGAACCGGCGGTCGATCCCGAACTGCTCCGCCTCGACAATGTCGTGCTGCTTCCGCACCTGGGGTCGGCGACGATCGAGGGGCGCGAGGCATCGGGCGAAAAGGTGATCGCCAACATCCGCGCCTGGTGCGACGGCCACCGCCCGCCCGACCAGGTGCTGGAAGGCTGGACCTGAAAAAAAGCGGCGCCGCCGCATCCGTCTATGGGCGGATGCGCCTCGCTCGCTTGTGCTTCAGGAAGAAGTCGAAGATCTTCGGCATCGCCATCTCGACCCCCGTGCCATGATCGCCGCCCGGCACCATCAGATACTGCGGCTTCAGGCCCGCCGCCCTCGCCCTTGCGACGGTGTCCTCCACCATCGGGCGCAGAAAGTCATGCTCTCCGGCGACAGGCATGATCGGCATGCCCCTCAGCCGCGCGAAATCATAATGATCGTCGGTGGCGCCCGCCGCGGCAGGCGCGATGGCGGCCCAGCGCTCCGGATATTTTTGCGCAAGATGCCAGGTTCCCATAGCGCCCATCGAGTTACCGGAGAGATAGATGCGGTCGGGGTCCACGCCATATTCGCGCGCGATCATGTCCGCGAGATTCAGGACGTCCCTTTCGCTGAGTTCCCGCCGTTTCGCGTCGATACCGGCAATGGGCGAACCTGCGGTCGCGAAGCGGGTCGGCACCGGGGCGCCGTACATCGAGTTCATCCGATAACCGAGCGGCGCAAGCAGAATGACGCCGCGCTCCTCCGCAAGGCGTGGCAATAGTCCGTCGGCGCGTTCCATGCTGTCGTCGTCGTCGAGGTTCGCACCGTGCAGGAAGATCATCAGCGGCAGCTTCTTCCTGCCATCCCATGTCGAGGGCACGAATAGCCGAAACGTCACGATCGTGTCGGCTTCGGGCATATGATAGGCCCGCCGGATGTCGCCCTTGGCGCGAACCAGCGGGTCGCTCCCCGCCTCCAGCGCCGCCAGGATCGAGCGCGAGCGCGCGACCCCGGCGGCAAAGTCGAACGAGCGGACTTCGCGCGTTCCCTCGAAGAGTTCGCGCGCCAGGCTGAAGGGATAACGGATCGTCGCCTTCGCATTGTCATGGCCTGCGATGCGGGCGAGCGCGCCTTCGATCTCGGCCTGCCGGCCGTCCCAGCCCGCGACGAACGAGACCGGCGCCCGGATCACCCCGATCGCCTGGCCGTTGCTCTCTATCGTCCCCTCCAACCGGTATGTACCAGACGCGATGGCGCCCGGTGCGACAAGGATGCGTTGCGGCCGCGCGACAAGATCGCCGTTCGACAGGACATGCCGCCCGAATTCGCCGATCGGCTTGCCATCGGCAAAAGCGGCGAGGCGCAAGTGGATCGTCGCTCCGGCCGGCGCAGGCTGCGACCATGCGCCGCGGACGCGGACGAGAAGCGGCCGGGCGGGATCGACAACCGGCTCGAGGTCGAAGCTGAGCGAGGCCGCGAAGGCGTCGCTTGCCCAGTCGCACCCCTGGAGGAGGTGACCGGCCCCCACCTGGTGATCCGTTCGGATTGTTAGTGCATTGACGCCTCCATCGCCAGTGTTGGCCGTAGGTGGAGCGAAGCGGCACCGGAGGG
>PHEM01000337.1 GCA_002842935.1 Alphaproteobacteria bacterium HGW-Alphaproteobacteria-13
CAGCGCAAGGCCATCTTCAACAAACCAGCATCATATTATCCGAAAAGGGGGTCCCTCTTCGACGCCGATCGGGGGTCCCTTTTGAACGCCGTTTGACAGGAACACAAGGTTGAGCTGCGAAATATCGATGCCCAGTTCCATTGTCGGCGAACAGAATAGCAGCGGCAGGAAATCGGTGCGCTCGCCGCGTTCGATCATCTCGTGTCGCGCATCGCCAATGCGTTTCTTATCCGGTTCGCCATAGCGGAAACGATCCTCACGCCACTGGCGCGTTTTCATGTCGACCTGGGCCGTATGCTCGCGTCCTTCGAACGCGAACGGCAACCGGCCGCTCTCGCCGAGCCGCTCGGAGACATCGGCGTAGAGACCGGAGAAGAAGCGATTGTCCTGTCCAGGTTTTGCCTGGCCGTCTCCTGCGTACAACCGGATCGCACTGGGTGTGAGCCGCCAGCCGCCTTGACCTACCCGCCGCACGATCTGATGTGCCTCGGCCGCCTCCAGCATCGCTTGGATCAGCGGTTCGCGCTCCTTTGCGAGCACGCCCCCTAGCGCCTTGTCCAACGTGCGGCCGATTGCGCTCTGCGCTGAAGCCTTGATCATGCCGGGGTCGCTCCGACCATCGGGCTTTCCGACGACGAGCGTACCCTGCCGGGCAAGATCGCGTTCTTCCTCCTCGCGCTCGATCGACCAGGGCGCCTTAAGGTGATCGCGCGACCGCTGCGCTACCTGTTCGAGGGCAGTGCGGTCGAGCGCATCGACCTGGATCGCCAACCCCTGACGCATGATGTCGAACAGGAAGCGGAACAATTCGGCACGCTTTTCGAGAGTCGCCCCGGCAAGGTGCGGGTCCCGTCCGCACTCGCTCTCATCAGCAGCGAGCATCTCGACGCCGGGATAGCGTACCGCGATCAGTGCCAATTGGTCGAGATTGGGATTGGTATAGCGCCACCCGCGCCTGAGGTCGTTCCACAGCCTGTGCGCGAGCACCTGGTTGATCGCACGCTTGGCGTCGTCGAGCGCGGCAAAGCCTTTCGGCTCCGGGTTCGCCATCCACTCCTCACGGCGTGTCACCACTTCGGGATCGAAGCCGAGAGCGCGGCGCAGGGCGTCACCAAATTGTTCGTGACTGAGACCCTCCGTTCCCGCCTGCCTCACCGCGCGAAGCATGGCGGCGCGCAGCAGAGTGACGAACACGAAATCGTTGAAATGCCCGGACTGGAGCGCCGCATCCTGACGATTGTCTGTGAACCCCAGGAGCTTCCGCCGGTGCCGTTCTTTCGGGGTCTGGGCCTGTTCCATCCAATCGAGCGCAGTCGTTGTGATAAGCGTTGTTGCCGAACTGCGTCCTTCGGCCGACAGGCTGGCGAGTTTGTTGATGTCGCGTGCTTGCCCCGCGGGCTGGTAACAACAGTGCGGACAAAAGCGGAAGCGGCCTGGGAAGAACCAAGCAGTGATGCCCTCCGCCGCGTTCTGCCCGTCCGGTCCGAGCACCAGTCGCTGCCCTTCGTGTTTGCCGCGATGGCTGCTCTTGAGGCGGCGCCCCTTCGTCCCTTCCTCGATCCAGTCGTCGGGGTAGCTGTCGGTATCGCCGGCAAAAGCGAGATTTCCATCCGCGTCGGGCACGAGAAAGCCGTGGCGCGTGCCGTCGTGATCGGCCTCGTCCTTCGCGGTCATGTCGATCGACCGTGCGAAGACTTGACCCGTTCGCGCGACCGACACGCTGTGCACTTCCTGCCCACACTGGCGGCAGAAGAAGAGGGGGTATAGCCGTGCCTCGGGCTTCTCGCGGTCGAACTGCTCGGCGGTGAGTTGGACACGACGCGCGCCAGCAGGTTCGAGCGTCGCGTGCGCATGGCCTGCGCCGGCGAGGAAGCGATGCAGCTTGAACGCCATAAAGGCACTGCCGCTTGCGTCGCTCGCCGTGCTCATGGCCACGAGCCGCTGGCGCAAAGCCGCGATGCACGTCGCAGTATCGAGTCCGGTCGCGTGCGAGAGGTCTTCCGCAGCGTCGGTCAGCGTGCGCGGTGTGCGGCGCTTCAAAACCTCGCCTGCTTCCAGCCCGATATTCAGTTCGATCCACACCGCCAGCGCGTCCGTGCGCCACTCGCTCGCCGCTGTGGGGTCGAGGACCGCGCTGGTCAGCGCTGTGGTGAATGACGCCTGGCCGCCGTTCCATTCGGTCGCGCGGTCGAGCGTCTCGGTTATGACGTCGTCGGGCAACACCGTGCTGCCGAACAGGGTCGTGCCTACGCGGGCAACCGTTTCCCGCCCGCCGTCCGCCTCACCGGACGACATGGTGGCGGAGGTGCCGATGCACAGCATTTGTGCGGAACCCATCCGTTCACGCACGCGGCGAACCAGCATCGCCACATCCGCACCCTGTCGGCCGCGATAGGTATGTAGTTCGTCGAGTACCAGAAATTCTAGTCCCGCCATATTGGCGATCACTTGCCGATCGAGGCTGTCCTGCCGCGTCATCAGCAGTTCGAGCATCATGAAATTGGTCAGGATGATGTCGGGTGGATTGTTAGCGACCCGTCGCCGTTCCACATCGCTTTCCTGCCCGGTATAGCGTGCGAATGTAGGTTCAAGATGATTGGGCAGGTCGCTTTCGCCGATGAATTTGTCTAGCTCTTCCAGCTGCGAATTGGCGAGCGCGTTCATCGGATAGATGATGATCGCGCGTGTGCGGCGCGGTTCTGCAGCTCGTCTTGCACGCAGAACGCGGTCGATAATCGGAACGAAGAAGCACAGGGATTTGCCCGAGCCGGTGCCAGTAGTGACGATATAGTTCTTGCCAAGCTTGGCCTTGTGGAAAGCCTGCTCTTGGTGGCGATGTAATGTGATTGGCTTACGTGGATTGCCAAATGAGAATATGCCGGGAATCAGCGGATCGGCGACGCCATCATCCGCGAGCGTTGTTACCGATCCGCCGGAGCGATAGCGCGGATTGAGTCCGATCAGTGGTTCAGGCCAAAAAATGCCGCTATCATATATATCGCCAATCTGCTTCTTCAGGTCGGCACTTCTAATATCAGTAAAAGATCGGGCGAAATTTTCGTAACGAGCAATAAGATCAGCATCGAGATCGAACACGTTCACTTGTTTGCGCTTTCAAATTAAGTCATCGACCAATTGGCGTCACCGGGCCAGTTCCAGACCGTGAATCACCTCTTCCAGCACCAATGGTCCTGTCCTGGGCACAGCCGGCCAAAACGGTATGTCGGTTCTTGTGCCATTTTGAAAGATGGATCTCCTGCAGGCTCAAGCACGTCAGATGCTCGTCGGACGTTCGCGGCTTATGGCCCATCGCTCAGCATTGATTTTTCCTTCAAGCGCCGGTCCAGCTATGGAACTCCCACCGGAACCCTGGACTGTCCGCCATTTCATTCACAAAAATGATTCCTCCAAACTTATCGGAAAATCGGATTGTCAGATGCCCACCCTACGCATCGGCGGAACGCGGGTGCAAACCGTCCGACGTCATCAAGGCCGCGATTCAGGCCTTTTTGACATCCGCTGATCTGTTCGCCGTAAGCCAGCGTCATATGGCGCGGATTGGCGAGTTCCAGCTACTCGCGCTCGATATCATCATCCGCGAGCAATTCCCCGAATATCGCGATCGCCTCATCGCG
>PHEM01000338.1 GCA_002842935.1 Alphaproteobacteria bacterium HGW-Alphaproteobacteria-13
CCGGGCACCGCCCGGCTCGCGGATCATAGTAGCCAAAATCATCGCTTCGCCTTATGAAAGACGCGGGCTGCTACGCGGCGGCCTGGGGTGTGGAAACCCCGAGATTAACCGGTTGGGCGCCGGCCGTGACGGCGCCGCCATCCTTGACCATGCGGTCGGGGAGCCTGCGACGTATGTCCAGGCGCCTCGCGTGCTAAAGGTCTCAGGAGCCGAGTTAATCCGGTTGTTTCCACCTCCCCGATCAGGGTCAGGAGCGAAGTTTGCGGGGGCGCACCGCAGACAAACCGCTGCTTGCCCGGCTGCCGGCCGTTGCGGAAGATGCGCGGAACCATGCCCGCCGCGCCCATGGAATTGTCTCCGTTTCGGTCTAACAAGGTTAACGGGGCTAGAGGAACGGGGCGCCATGACCGGCAAGCATTTCGACGATCGCGCGCCCGACGCGCCGCGGCTCACCGCCTATGACGAAGATCATCTGGCCGACTATATCCGGCTGCTCGACGCGGAGGACGAGGGCGCCGACTGGCCCGAGACAGCGGCGTCCATTTTCGGGATCGATCCGGCGGCCGAACCGGAACGCGCGCGCGCGATGCATGAGAGCCATCTTGCCCGCGCGCGGTGGATGACCGAAGTGGGTTACGCATATCTGCTCGGCCCACGCGCTACCGAACAGGGTTAACATTCAGAGCAAAATGGATTTTCCGGCTCCTGATCACGATGCGCGGCGGGCATGTCCCGGCGCGGCATTCGCACTGTCGGGATGTGGCGCGTCGCACGATCCTCGGCTGTCCAGAATCCGCAACAGGCGGCTGGGGAGGATGCTCATGCCGACACCGCCACGACGGCGCGTCCGGCGTGCCGGCAATGCGTCGGACACGCCGGGCCGCCCCGAGTTCGCCGCCGCGTTCCTGCAACGCAACCGCCAGTATCGCGCCGATCAGGCGCGCCTCAACCGCGACGCCGCGGCGAACGAGCGAACCGCGCTCGCCCGCCGATGGGGGTTGTCCTTTCGTCTGGATGCCGGATGACCTGTCGGAAACGGTGATCTGGCGGCCTGACCTGACCGCCGTCACCGTAATCTTTGATGCCGCGCCGGCCGGATATGCCGGCGCGCAGGCGATCGACCCGCTGGCGCTCGGCGCGCTGCTCGCCGACCGGGCCGGGATCGACGGCCGCCATGTCGTCGTCGCGGACGCGGCCGGTGAGCATCGGCTCTGGCTGCGCGATCCGACGCCCGGCCAGCCGCTCGCCGCGATCATTCCGCTCGACAGGGACTTCGGGACGCGCATCGCCAGTCTGCTGCGCTTCCATCGACTCCTGTTCGCAAAACAGTCCGGCCCGTTGCCACGCGGCTGGCCGCTTACCGCCTATCGGCGCGCGCGACTCGAACTGATGCTACGCGCGCTCGATCTGCGCATGGACGGCGCGACCTATCGGGATATCGCCATCGCGCTCGGCAAGGACGAGGTCGCACGCCTGTCTGCAACCGAATGGAAAAGCTCGGCCGCCCGATCCTTCGTCTATCGCCTGGTGCGCGACGGCACCGCCATGATGAACGGCGATTACCGCAAACTGCTGCGCATCCGCTGATCGGACCAGGCGCGCGTCCACGCACGAGGGGGTGGTCACATCCGCGTGGTTACGATTCTTCGTTCTCCACCCTGCCGCCGGCACTTCGCCATTTTCGCCTCCTGCCACCCCGCTTTGCAGGAGACGCTCCTTGTCCAGACCGCCCGTCAATCTTCCGCCGCGCTATTTGCGGACGCCCGAGGCGGCGCGCTTCCTGGGTCTCTCCGGCCGCACGCTGGAAAAGCATCGTTATTTCGGGAGCGGGCCGGCCTATCGCCGGATCGGCGGGCGGGTGGTCTATTCGGTGGATGATCTGCGCGCCTGGGCCGACCTCGGCACCAAATATTCCACATCCGACCCCGGCCAGGACGATCTCATGCCGCGGCGGGATGCGGCGATCGCGCAGAGCCGTCGATGAATCCGCGTGCATCCCCCCGTTCCGGTGAGCGCGCCCAACTCGCGCTGTTTCCATCGCTTGGGCACGACATCGCGCCGCGCGACGCCCAGGACCTGATGGCCTGGCCCTTCTTCAGCCTCGCCAAGCGCAGACGGGCGACGCCGATCGACTTTCGCATGGGGCAGACATGGATCTCGGTCGAGGCCGTGCCCGAACACGGCATGGCGACCATCTGGGACGCCGATGTGCTGATATGGGCGGCGAGTCAGATCGTCGCCGCGCGCGACGCCGGGCTTCCGACCTCGCGGCTGATGGCCACAACCCCGCATGAAATCCTCACCTTCACCGGACGCGGCACCGGCAAGGATCATTACGACCGGCTGAAGGCGGCGCTCGACCGCCTGCAAACGACAACCGTCGCGACCTCAATCCGCCAGCAGCACCAGCGGCGGCGCCACCGCTTCTCCTGGATCAACGAATGGCAGGAGCGGCTCGACGGCGCGGGCCGCCCGCTCGGGATCGAACTGATCCTCCCCGACTGGTTCTATGCGGGGGTGGTCGATCGCACGTTCGTCCTCACCATCGACCGGGCCTATTTCGATCTGACCGGCGGACTGGAACGCTGGCTCTACCGCATCGTGCGCAAGCATGGCGGCCAGCAGGAAGGCGGCTGGTCCTTCGACGTTTCCCACCTTCACCTCAAATCCGGCGCGCTCTCGCCATTGAAGCAATTCGCGTTCGAGTTGCGCGCCATTGTTCGCCGCCAGTCCCTGCCGGGCTACGCGCTGGCGATCGAGCGCACGTTCGGCCGCGAGCGGCTGACCTTCGCGCCCGTGCAGACCGATCCGTTCGAGACGGCGGCGCGACGCGTGGGGCTGGCTGTGGATAACCGGCCATGAGAGTCGGCCTATTGAAAACCGCCGGACTCGGCCGATTAAAAACCGCTGACTCGGCCTATAAAAAACCAGACCCTCGCGCAAGCCTTTGGAATCGCGGGCGGAATCGACCCCCTTATAACTATGCTAACAGTAAAGAATACTACGTATTCTTTCTAACGCGATTTCGCGTTGTGGATAACGCGTGCGGTCATGCCATGTATCCGGCAGTAAAGCCGCCGCATCTACTACGCTGCACTACTACGCTAATTCATCCGTGCGATCAATCTTCCAGAGGGCTTGATCCGAAGGCGAACCACCGTCCGGTGACGACGCCAGGAGGCGGCCGGTGATTGGTTACGCCTCCCGCACCGGCACCCGCCGCAATCTCGACGTCCTGCGTCGCGCCGGCTGGCGCCTGATGGTCTCGGCGAAGGGACCGCTGCGGACTGAGAGCTTCCGCTATGCGCTCGACAATGGCGCATGGACGGCTTTCCAGCGGGGCGAGGCCTTCGACGTTCCCGCGTTCGAAAAAGCGGTCGCGCTGCTCGGATCGAAAGCCGACTGGATCGTCCTGCCCGACATCGTGGCGGGCGGCCTTGCCTCGCTGCGCTTCTCGCTGGGTTGGCTGGACACCTTGCGGAACCGGCCCGAACTGCGCGGCACGCACTATCTGCTCGCGGTCCAGAACGGTATGGAGCCGCGGGATATCGCGGCCCGTGTCGGCCCGGAGATCGGTATCTTCGTCGGCGGCGACACGTCGTGGAAGCTGGCGACGATGGCGACGTGGGC
>PHEM01000339.1 GCA_002842935.1 Alphaproteobacteria bacterium HGW-Alphaproteobacteria-13
ACCGCGCGGGGAGGGTCCCGTCATCCTGCTGGGCGCGGGACGGCTCGCGGCGCAGAAGCGTTTCGACCGGCTGCTCCGCGCCTTTGCCGCCGCCGGTCCGTCGGCCGCGCGGCTGCGGATCGCGGGCGACGGGCCGGACCGCGCGGCGCTGGCCGCGCTCGCGGCGGAGTTGGGCGTCGCGGACCGCGTGGACATGATCGGCTATACCACCGACATGCCCGCGCAGATGGCCGCCGCCGACCTGTTCGTCCTCTCTTCCGATTATGAAGGCCTGCCCGCCGTGGTGATCGAGGCGCTGGCGTCCGACCTTCCGGTCATGAGCACCGATTGCTTCGCCAACGCCCGCGAACTGCTGACGGGCCTGCCCGGCTGCGCGGCGGTCGAGCGCTCGACCGAGGCGCTGGCGGAGGCGCTGGACGCCTGGCTGGCCGCGCCGCCCGCGCCCGCGGAACTCCGGCGTTTCGCCCTGCCCTATTCCACAGCCAATGCCGTCGCGAGCCATCTCGCCGCGATGGATGAAGGACAAGATAATCATGGCTGACGCCTCCCCCGCCCTGCGCCTGATCGGCGACAACGCCACCCCGATCTGGGGGATGAGCAATGCCGAACGCGCGCGGCGGCTGGCGGCGAAGCTGGCCGTCGCCGATCGTATCGCGCCGGGACAGGCGCTCTATGCGAATCTGGCCTTCGCCTTCGACCCGTCGCTGGTCGGCGAGGCAATCAAGCGCCCCGGCGTCGCGCTGACCATTGGCGGCGAACTGGTGCTGGGCGTGCTGCCGGACGGGACCGATGCAGGGGCGCTGGACGGTGTCGAACGATTGCCGCTGGAAGGGCGCAGCTTCTACAACGAACAGCTTCGCAAGCTGGAAACCCCGTTCGCCGAGCGGCTGACGCCGCAAAGCGCGCGGGATATCGAGCGCAAATCCTATTTCGGCGCCTATAAGGGCGTCACCGACCTGCTCACCAAATATCTGTGGCCCGAACTCGCGCTGTGGCTGACGCGCGGCGCGGCGCGCATCGGCATGACCCCCAATATGGTCACGGCGATCGGCGCCAGCCTGTGCCTCTACGCCACCTATCTGTTCGCGCTGGGCCATTATTGGACCGGGATGCTGGCGGGATTCACCTTCATGGTGCTCGACACGGTGGATGGAAAGCTCGCGCGCTGCACCATCACCTCGTCGAAATGGGGCAATGTCGCCGATCATGGCGTCGACCTGATCCATCCGCCCTTCTGGTGGTATTTCTGGGGCGTCGGCCTGTCCGCCTGGGGGTTGGCGCTGCCGGCCGCGACCTTCACGCTGGTGATGATCGCGGTCATCGCGGGCTATATCCTCCAGCGCGTGATCGAGGGGCTGTTCATCAAGGATTTCGGCATGGACATCCATGTCTGGCAGCGCTTCGACAGCCGGTTCCGCCTGATCACCGCGCGGCGCAACCCGAACATGGTCATCCTGTTCGCCGCGACGCTGGCGGGACGCCCCGACATCGGCCTGCTCGCGCTCGCCTGGTGGACCGTCCTTTCGCTGGTCGTCCATGCGGTGCGACTGGCGCAGGCCTATGCCGCCCGCCGCGCGGGGCACGCGATCGTCAGTTGGATGGAGGAAAGCCAGTCATGAACCCGACCATCGAAAAATTCGGTTATCCCGCGACGCTGATCGCCGAATATGAGCATTGGGTGGTGCTGCTGCGCCCCGCGCAGCCGACGCTGGGCGCGCTGGTGCTGGCGGCGAAGTCGGCCGCGACCGCGTTCGGCGCGCTTCCCGACGGCGCGCACGCCGAACTGGGGCGCGTGACCGCCGCCATCGAGGCGGCGCTGCGCCAGGCCGTCGACTATGCGAAGATCAATTATCTGATGCTGATGATGGTCGACCCGTACGTCCATTTCCACGTCCTGCCCCGCTATGACGGCGCGCGCAGCGGCGCAGGGCTGACGATCGCCGATGCGGGCTGGCCGGGCCAACCCGATCTGGGGCAGGCGGTGGCGCTCGACGCGGCGCAGGTCGCCGCGCTCACGGACTGGCTGAAATCCTATTTCGCATAGGAACGGGACCTGACGCACCGTTCGCTAAATATGTACCGCTCGCCCTGAGCTTGTCGAAGGGCCGTTCTTTCCTTTGACGCCGCAAGAAGAAGGACGGTGCTTCGACAAGCTCAGCACGAACGCAAGAGAGGATAGTTCAGATTTAGCGCCCGGCGCTGCCCCGCCGCTCGGCCGCCCATTTCGCGGTCAGCGCATCGGCGGCCTCGACATCCTGCGGGAAATCGACTTCCTGCCATTCCAGCCCGGCGATCGACACGGTACCGACGCGGTTGCCCTTGGCGATGATGTCGATCGCGCGCAGATACCAGCGCTCGACGCCGTCGGGCGTGCGCATCATCTGGTCGACCTGATTGCGAAAGATCGACGGCCCGTCGCCGATGAAGGCCAGCATGCCGATCGATTCGGCATTGGTGTCAGGGGGCAGCAGCCGCTTGCCGATCGCGTGCAGCCGGCCTTCGGCGTCGCGGTTCACTTTCATGTCGTCGTCGTCATAGGCGTCCTTGACGTCCACGGTGACGCTGATCGGCTCTTTCGCCTCCGCGATCAGGCGCGCGACGATCTCGTCCGAAACGATGGTGTCGCCGTTGAGGATCAGGAAATCGCGGTCCATCTCCTCGCGCGCGATCCAGCAGGTGCCCAGATTGTCGGCGACCTGAAAGAAGGGATTGAACAGCGTGCGGATGCGCGCGCCGGTGTCGCGATACAGCTCCAGCGCGTGATCCTCGACGCGTTCGGTGCGGAACCCCGTGACGACGACGATATCCCGGATGCCGTTCGCGGCCAGCGCCGCGACCTGCCAGCCGAGCAGGCTGCGGCCATTGAATTCGATCAGGCATTTGGGAATGTCGCGCGTCAGCGGCAACAGGCGCGAGCCTTGTCCGGCGGACAGGATGATGGCTTTGTCGATGCTCATGTCCCGGCCCCTAGAGCATTTCGCGGCGCTTCGCCAAGATCGCTTCGATCAGGGCGATGTCGGCGGGCTTGTCGGCGTCGATGCACGCCTCTGCGTCCGACATCGCCACCGGCGTCGCCGCCAGCCCGAAGCGTGCCCCCGTGCGCGCGACGCCCTGCTGGATCGTGAACAGCCGCAGCAGCGCCCCGGCCAGCAGCCACGGGCCGAAGGCGGCGACGATCTTCAGCCCCTTCTTGCGGTCGCGCTCGATGCCGCTCCAGAAATCGAGCAGGGGCGCCGCGCGCTGCCCGCGCAGGCGGAACAGATTGGCGCCCGACCACCAGCCGCCGCGGAACTTCAGCCAGGTTCGCCGCGATTCGGGATAGCGGGCAAGCAGCACGCGCCGCTCGACCATCGCCACCGCGACGTCGCTGCCTTCCGCGCCCGCCAGAAATTCGCCGATCATCGCGGGCGTCAGCAGCACATTGTCGGCGGTCGTCACCAGCACGGGCCTGTCGTCCTGCGGCAGCGCGGCGGCGAGCGACGCGCTGATCCCCTGTCCGGAATCGGCGAAGTGCAGGTCCGCGAACCCCGCCAGTTCCGGCCGCGCGGCCAGTTCCGCGCTGTTCTGCGCCAGGATGCGGATCGGCCCGACCAGCGGCGAAGCGCGCAGCGCCC
>PHEM01000340.1 GCA_002842935.1 Alphaproteobacteria bacterium HGW-Alphaproteobacteria-13
CTACGACGATGGGTGTCTCGACTGCGCTCGACACGAACGGGACGATGGCTCGGATTTAACGCACGACGCTCTCAGCCCTATTCCGTACCCCCACGGATCACGCCGCAAACAAGGCGCGCGCCGCTGTTGCCGGCGGGATCGCTCTTCATGTCGTCGGGACCGGCATGGATGACGAAGGCCGCGCCGTCGGCGTCGAGCAGGCCGCCTTCGCCCTCGAAGCGCGTGCCGACCAGTTGCAGCGTCGCGCGGCCGATCGCGCCCGGCTCGACGACCAGATTGGGCAAGTCGCCATGATGCGCGCCCATCGGATTGTCACGGCCGTGCTGCGCGCCGGTCGGATTCCAGTGCGGTCCCGCGCTGGTGAAGTCGGGCGGCGTGCACTGGCCGACGGTATGGATATGCATCCCATAGGTACCCGGTGCGAAGCCGCGCGCGACCAGTTCGACGCGCAGGCCGCTGGCGTCGCGATAGATGTCGGCGCGGCCGCGATCGGCGCCGCGCGCATCGACGAGCTGGGCATGGGCATCGGGCTTGGGCAGCACCGTGGCAGGCGGCATCCCGGTCGAGGCGCAGCCCGCAAGCGCCAGTGCGCCGAAAAGCATCGCGCCGTGCGCCAGCGCCTTTCCGCCATGCTGCGAACCCGTCATCATATCCCGCTCCCTGAAACATTGGCCGAAAAATCGAAGCTGCTGGAATCCATGCGATTCCCGGGCGGGAGGATGCCGCGATTCGCCGCCGCTTCCAAGCGCCATCTGACGCGAGGTGACTCTCCATCCACTTTCGCCCCGTGGATGGCGAGAGATGGCAACGCCCACGGACACGATCGCCACAAAAAAAGGACCGCGAATCGCTTCGCGGTCCCTTCCTTGAAACGCGGTTCCGATCAGCGATCAGAAAACGCGCGCATATTGTTCGTTACCGACGAAGCCGAGCTTGCCGACGCCGCTGCGCTTGACCACCGCCATCACGCGATCGACGACGATATAGCGGGCATAGGGGTCGGGCTGGACCTGCAATTCCGGTTCGACGGGCAGCGCCTTGGTCTGTTCCAGAAATTGCGCGAGCTGCGCGAGATCGACCGGATTTCCGTTCCAGGTGATCACGCCCATGGGGTCGATCATCACCTTGTTCTTTTCCGGGTCAACGTTGCTCTGATTGTCGGTGGGGATCGGCAAATCGATCTTCACCGCGTGGGTCTGGACCGGGATCGTGATGATGAACATGATGAGGAGCACGAGCATGACGTCGATCAGCGGCGTCGTGTTCATGTCCATCATCGGTTCGTCGTCGTCCCGATCTCCAACAGCCATGGACATAGGATATTCCTTCGTTCCTTGTGCGGACCGGCCCTTACAGGCGGCCCAGCGTAGCCGAACCCGGAGCAGGTTCCGAAATGAACCCGATCTTCTGGAAACCGGCATATTGCATCGTATAGATCACGCCGCCGATGCACTGGTACGGCGTGTTGACGTCGCCGCGGATATGCACTTCGGGGAAGTTTTCTTCGGTGATGTATTCCGGCCCGCCGATATCCTTGAGCAATTGCTCAAGCTTCTTTTGGCCGCGATCGAGCAATTCGCGCGAATCGACCGGGGTCTGGCCCCAGTAAACCTCGCAGGAGCTGCTGTCGGCATTGGGCAAGCCATCGCCATCGGTGTCGGCCGAGCGAACCGACAGCAGCACGTTTTCGGGCTTTGTCGTCGTCGGCTCGAAGGCCACGTCGGGAAGCTTGAGGTTCACCGTCTCCAGCACCACGGGAACCGTGATGAGGAAGATGATGAGCAACACAAGCATGATGTCCACGAGCGGGGTCGTGTTGATGTCGGACATCGGGGCATCTTCGCCCTTTTCGCCTACACTCATCGCCATAGGATTAGCATCCTGTCACAAAATTTCTGTCAGGAACCGGTATCTTGCGCCAGTTCCGGTCCGGCGGACCCCGCCCGCCGCCGAAGCGGACGGGCAGGGTCCGAAACCGGTCAGGCCTTCTTCGGCGCGGCGGCCGGGGCAGCGGCCTTCGCGGGCGCCGCGGTCACGGCGGGGCGCACCTGGCCGCCCGACATGATCGAGCCGAGCACGTCGTTCGAGAAGGTCGACAGACGGCGGGCGATCGCCTTGTTGCGGCTCTGGAGCCAGTTGAAGGCGAGCACCGCGGGAACGGCGACGATCAGACCGATGGCGGTCATGATGAGCGCTTCACCGACCGGACCGGCGACGGTATCGATCGAGGCCTGGCCCGACGCACCGATCTTCACCAGCGCGCGCAGAATGCCGATAACGGTACCGAACAGACCGATGAACGGCGCGGTCGAACCGACGGTGGCGAGGAAGGCGAGGCCGCTGTTGAGCTTCGAGTTGATGTGGTTCTGCGACCGCTCGAGCGTGCCGTGCATCCAGTCATGCGCCTCGACGGGATCGGTCAGCTTGTTATGCTCTTCGTTCGCGCGCAGGCCGTCCTCGACCACCTGGCGATAGGCGCTGTTCTTCTCGAGCTTCGACACGCCTTCCGCCAGCGTCGCCGCGCGCCAGAAGCTGGCGTCGACCTGCTTGCCCTGGCTGATGACCTTGTTCTGTTCGAACAGCTTGGTGAACAGGATATAGAGCGTGCCGACGAACATGATCAGCAGGATCAGGAAGGTCAGCTGCGAGACGATCCCGCCTTCGCACAGCGCGGGGACCAGACCGTAGGGGTTCGTCCCCTCTTCCTTGACGCACATCGACGCGGGCATCAGGGTCATCCCCGCTTCGTGAGCCGGGGCCGGCGCCGCGGCGGCGGCAGTTGCGATCAGATTAAACATGCTGGATTTTCCCTCTCAAAAATTCGGTAAGTTCTCAAAAGACTGAAACCTGGGGACCCGACCCCGCGCATCAGCGCGGGATCTGCCACCGGATACGGTTGCTGTAAGTGCCGCCCGTGGGGTTGCCCGCACGGTCCTTGCCCGCATTGAAGCGGCCGCGACGCTGGATCAGCTTGCAGGTTTCCGCATCGAGGTCGGCGTGGCCGCTCGACGACGTCACCTCGCACGACGTGACCCTGCCGCTGACGTCATAGGCGACGCGGAAGCCGGTCGTGCCCTCGCGCTCTTCACGCATCGCGCGCGCCGGATAGTCGTCGTTGGTCGCCCAGCGCGCCGGATTGCCTTTCGGCGTGCCGGCCTCGCTGAGGTCGGGGGCCGGTGGCGGCGGCGGCGGCGCAGGCGGCGTGAACACTGGCGGCGGCGGCGCGGGCGGCGGAGTCGGCACCGACGTGATCACGTTGGTCGTCACCGGCGGCGGAATCGGCGACGGCGGCGTCACGACCGGCGGCGGCGGCGGCAGGACATTGTCCGGCGGCGGCGGCGGCGGCGGTTCTTCCGGCGGCGGCGGTTCCTCGACGTCCACGACGTCCAGCTTTTCAGCAATCTTCTTGACGATTTGGATGTTCAGACCGTTGACCAGGCCATAGCCCAGCACTGCGGTGAACAGACCAACCAAGACAATTGCCACTACCCTGTTTTTAGGGTCGACACTATCACCATAAGCCATTCAGGGACGACGCTCCTTGCTAGATCATCCTGACACCAAATCCATACCGGCGGGACCGTCGCCAAATG
>PHEM01000341.1 GCA_002842935.1 Alphaproteobacteria bacterium HGW-Alphaproteobacteria-13
GCCGATGCCGACGATGACCGCCAGCACGAGCACCTTGATCCCGCTCGAGATGACATTGCCGAGCACGCGTTCGGCCATGAAGGCGGTCTTGCCGAACAAGCCGAAGGGGATAAGCACGAAGCCGGCGAGCGTGGTCAGCTTGAACTCAATCAGCGTGATGAACAGCTGGATCGAGAGGATGAAGAAGGCGATCACGACCAGCGCCCAGGCGATGAGCAGGATGACGATCTGGAGGAAATTCTCGAAGAAGCTGACGAAACCCATCAGATCCGCAATCGCTTCAATCAGCGGGCGGGCTGCATCAAGGCCGACCTGCGCGACGCGGCCCGGCTGCAACAGCTCACTTGCGGAAAAGCCGGTGCCGCTGGCTTTCAGGCCAAGGCCGGCAAAGCTCTCGAAAACGATCCGGGCAAGGTTGTTCCAGTTGCCGATAATGTAGGCGAAGATCCCCACAAACAGCGTCTTCTTGACCAGGCGGGCGATGATGTCATCCTGCTCGCCCCAGGTCCAGAACAGGGCGGCAAGCGTCACATCGATGACGATCAGCGTGGTCGCAATGAAAGCGACCTCGCCCGAGAGCAGGCCGAAGCCGGAATCGATGTAGCGCGAGAAGATGTCGAGGAAGCGGTCGACGCCCAGCACCAGCCCGATGCCTTCGGGCGGAACGCCGACCGAGGCGAGGATCAGCGCGATCACCGGCAGCGAACCCGCGGGCACGCCCGCCGTGCCGATGCCGCCAAGGATGCAGACCAGCATCACGAAAATCTGCTGTTGCAGCGTCAGGTCGACGCCAAAGAATTGCGCGAGGAAGATCACCGTCACGCCTTCGAACATCGCGGTCCCGTTCTGGTTCGCGGTCGCGCCGATGGTCAGCACGAAGCGCGCGATCTTGTCGGGCAGGCGCAGTTGATCGTGCGCGACGCGCAGGCTGGTCGGCAGCGTCGCGTTCGACGAGGCGGTCGCGAAGGCCATCACGAACGCCTCCTGCGTCTCCTTGAAGAAGGCGATCGGCGATTTCTTCGCCAGCGCCTTGAGCAGGATCGGAAAGACGACGAACATCTGAAGCCCGAGCGCGAGCAGCACGACCGCGACATAGGCCGACAGGCGGATGATCAGGTCCCAGCCGAACTGCGCGGCGAGGTTGAACATGAAACAGAAGATCGCGATCGGCGCGAGCTGGATGACGATGCCGATCAGCTTCATGGCGATGTCGAACACGCCTTCGATCGCCGATTTCAGCACGGCCGTCTGCGGCGTCTGCACCAGCATCAGCCCGATGCCGAAGAAAAGCGCGAAGAACATGACGGCCAGCACGTCATTCTCCGTCATCGCGGCAAAGAAATTGCTGGGGACGATGGCGACGACGGCATCGATGCCCGCCTTGGATTCGGCGGCGCGTTCCGTGATCGCCTTTGCACCTTCGGCCCCTTGCGCGATCAGCGTGCGGGCCAGCGCGGGATCGACTCCGGCGCCCGGCTTCAGCAGGTTGACGACCAGCAGGCTGACCGCGACCGCGATCGACGACACCACGACCGTATAGACCAGCGTGCGCAGGCCGACCGTCTTCAGCGCCCGGATCTCGCCCATCTCCGCCACCCCGACGATCAGCGCCGACACCAGCAGCGGGATCACCAGCATGAACAGCAGGCGCAGGAAAATCTGGCCGATCGGTCCCGTGACATAGGTGGTCACGCCATGGACCCAGGCCGCATCGCTGGCGCCGTAATGCACGGCCAGCCCGGCGAAGAGACCGCCGACAAAGCCGATCAGCATCCGCCATTGCAGGCGCCGCGCGCGCGCTTCCTCCCTGTTTTCGATCGGCGCCGCGATGCTTGCTTCGGCCATATGTGTCTCCTCGATTTCGGCCCTAGGGCGTCCAGAACGCCAGCGCGGTACACCCCGCCACGCCCGTCAATATGTTGAGCGGAATGCCGATACGGACGAAATCCATGAAGCGATAGTCGCCCGCGGCATAGACCAGCGTGTTGGTCTGATAGCCGACCGGCGTCGCGAAACAAGCCGACGCCCCCATCATCAGCGCGATCAGCAGCGGATAGGGCGAGACGCCGGACACTTCCGCGATGCCGATCACCAGCGGACCCATCAGCGCCGCCACGGCATTGTTGCTGAGCAGTTCGGACAGCAGCAGCGCCGAAAAATAGACGGTCGCGATCACGGCCCAATGCGGCGCCCCGACCAGCAGCGGCTCGATCGCACCGACCATCAGCGCGACCGAACCCGCCTGTTCCAGCCCCGCCCCCACGGCAAGCATCGCAAAGATCAGGATCAGCACGTCGCCGTCGATCGAACTCCATGCCTCCGACGCGTCGATGCAGCGCGCGATCAGGACGATGCCGACGCCGATGAAGGCGGCGACGCCGATCGACATCACGCCCGTCGCCGACAGCAGCACGGCGCAGGCCATCACCAGGATCGCGATCCACGCCTTTTGCCGCCGGAAGGCCGTCACCGACGCCATCGCCAGGCCGATCAGCCCCGTATTGGCGCGCAGCCGCTTGATATTCGGCTCGTCGGCCTCGACCAGCAGGCGGTCGGCGGCGCGAATCCGGTTTTCCGACAGCGTCGGGCCGGGAAGATGGCGAAAGCGCGAGACACCCAATATCCGCACGCGCTGCCGCTGAAGAAAGGGAATCTCGCCCAGCGGGCGGTCGAGCGAGCGATGGCTGGGCGAGACCGTGACTTCGACCACGGTCGATTTCCTGCCGGGGCTGTCGCCGATGCCGACCGCGAAACGCCCACTGTCGCGCAGCGTCATCAGCGTCGCGCCATCGACGCGCGTGACGATCCGGTTGCCGGCGGCCAGCACATGATCCTGCCATTCGGGCGCGGAAATCAGCCGTCCGCCCGCGATCACCCCGATCGGCTCCACGCCGACATTGGCGACGCCCAGCGCCATGGCGACGGCGGGATCATCCTCGCCCACCGTCAATTCGGTCAGATAGAGCTGCGCCGACCCGTCGGCCTTTTCGGCGATGCGCGGATAGTCGGACGGCAGGAAACGCGCCATGATCAGCAGCCCCAGCACGCCCGCCCCCGCGACCGCGAGACCATAGGGCGTGATGCTGAACAGGTGGAACGGCTCCAGCCCCGCCTGCTCGGCGATACCCGCCACGACAAGATTGGTCGAGGTGCCGACCAGCGTCAGGCAGCCGCCCAGCACCGCGACGATCGACAGCGGCATCAGCAGCTTCTTGGGCGACACGCCCAGCGCCTCGGCCAGCCGGAAACAGACCGGCATCATCACCACGACGAACGGCGTGGAATTGATGAACCCCGACACCAGCAAGCCGCCGCCGAACACTTCCAGCACCGCGAGGCGCGGGTTCTTCTTCGCGCGGTCGACGACATAATTGCCGACCTTGTCGATCACACCCGTGCGGATCAGCGCGCCCGACAGGACGAACATCGCCCCGACGGTCAGCGGCGCGCTGTTGGAAAAGACGCCATAGGCATGGCTTTCGTCGAGCAGGCCGAACGCCAGCATCGCCCCCGCGCCCGCCACCGCGACGACGGAAGGCGGAAAGCGTTCCCACAGAAAGGCGGCGAATATGCCTGCCAATATGATCAGGC
>PHEM01000342.1 GCA_002842935.1 Alphaproteobacteria bacterium HGW-Alphaproteobacteria-13
ATCAAAACCAGTCGGCCGACTAAATCCCCGGGATGAAGGGGTCCTTTTTACACGCCGATCACCCCACGAAGGGGGTGCCTATTGCACGCTGATCCTCAGGCGGGGTTCGAGCAGGACAGCAAGGGACCGCTTGGTCAATATCTCGACGAGATCCGCAAGGTCGGCCTGAACCTTGACGACGAGTTCGAGAACATCGCCGTGAACGGCCTAAAATCCCTGAACGACGGCCTGACCGACGCCATCATGAACAGCCAGAACCTTGGCGACGTTTTCAAGAATGTCGCCAAGCAGATCGTCGCTGACCTGATCCGCATCGCGATCCAGCAGACGATCGTGAATAGCCTGCTGGGCGCTGTCAGCGGTTTGTTTGGTGGAGTGGTCGGGGGCGGCACGTCCGCACTCAAGGGGTCAGCAAAGATATCCAATCGCGCCTCTGGTGGCCCCGTCGAAGCCGGACGCCTTTACCGGATCAACGAAAGCGGGGTCGAGGGCTTCGTCCCTGCCATGTCGGGGACGATCATTCCGGCAGGCGAGATGAACGCCCGCGCAGCGCAGGCTGGGGCGCGGGGTGCGAGCGGTAAAATCACGATCGAGGTTGTAGAGGCTGATGGCTTCGCAACACGCGTTGGCGAGATTGCCACAGAGGCAGACGTGGAGTTTTATCGCGTGACCTTGCCTAACACGGTGAATACAGCCGCTCAGGAAGCCATGCGTCGTTCGTCTCGGCCTACGTTGGGGCGCTCGATCTGAACCTTACTTGCGCAGCAGCTTGGGATGGCCGGTGAAGTATCGCTTGCCATCCTTCTCACCCGCCCACGGGTTTCCGAATAGCTTGGGATCGGGGGCATCCTTGGCCTGTCGCACGGCGATCTTCACCGACGCCCGCTCCCGGCGATGCTCCGCCTTCTTGAACCGCTTGTCGCTGGCAGCCATCGTCATTCCGATGATCGGGGTTT
Source organism: Alphaproteobacteria bacterium HGW-Alphaproteobacteria-13 (assembly GCA_002842935.1). Taxonomy (GTDB): domain Bacteria; phylum Pseudomonadota; class Alphaproteobacteria; order Sphingomonadales; family Sphingomonadaceae; genus Sphingopyxis. The sequence goes on from PHEM01000342.1 coordinate 957, forward strand.
TTCGGTAGCTGTTCGACATGGCTCACACCCCCAGCGCCTTATGCAAAAGGTCGTTCATACGCGTCTGCCAGCCCGGACCATCGGCCCGTAGCCTTGCCAGCACCGATCTATCGAGCCGCACCGTGACCTGTTCCTTGCTAGACCCACGTGGTCGCCCGCCGCGACGGAGAACCCTTTCGCCCTGCATCAAATCGGCTTTTGCAAACCATTCATCAGTCAGTTCCGGCGCATCGTCCGGATCAACCCAGTTCTTGCTGATATCGCCGTTGTTCACGTTCATTCGCCTTCCTCATGGAGATGACATGTCGTCCTGATGGCCTGTCGGTATAAACTACTACGACCATCCGGCCCCGAAGCATACCAACCGCGATCATACGAACCTCACCATAGTCGGCTCGATCATCCTGAAATCGGAAGGTCTGCCCGGAAAACACCTCCGCTGCATCCGCGAAATCCAACCCGCGCTCGGCAAGGGTTGCATCGCGCTTGACAGGGTCAAAGGTGATTTCCATGAGTGTTTATGTAACTACGAAAACAGGGTTGGTCAACGGGTTTTCGTAGTTACTGGAAATAGTCTCGACCGGGCAGCCGCTGAGCGGCATCGCCGTGTCACCTGACGGCGGTAAGCCGGGGCCTCGGCATCGAGGGGACAGGGGAGGGATTATCTGCAAGCTTGGCGTTGACGCGATCGTGAAGGCGATCGGTCGTCGGGCTTAACCCCCTATGGCGGACATCCGCCCTGTGAATACGCCGTCTCGCGTGACATGGCAAAAAAGAGTCGGCGGAAGTGGCAACCCTCGCCATCCTTCCCATATACTTATTTTAACGGAAAGCGGGCGGTTTTCGGATTGCCCGCATATCCCATAAGTGCTTGAAATCCGGTGAAACCAAATGGTGAGCCCTGCTGGATTCGAACCAGCGACCTACTGATTAAAAGTCAGTTGCTCTACCGACTGAGCTAAGGGCCCATCGCGGTGGCGTTTCCGTCATCGCAAAGTGAGGCGTCGCCCTAGAACGCCGGAACGTGTCGGTCAACCGGCTTCGCCCGCCGCAGCCGCATCGCGTGCTGGCGCACGGTCCGCGACGTCAATGGATGGCGCCATGTCGCGGCTATGCTGGCCAGCGGCGCCAGGACGAAGGCGCGCTGCGTCATCGCGGGATGGGGGATGGTCAGCGCCGCGTCGCTCCACACGCCGCCCGACCAGAGCAATATATCGAGGTCCAGCGTCCGGGCGCTCCACCGTTGCCCCCTGCGGCGGCCGAACGCCGCCTCGACCGCCTTCAGGCGCGCGAGCATCTCCGGCGGGCTGAGGCGCGAGGCGACGAGCGCGGCGGCATTGGCATAGCGCCGCCGCGACGGGCCGAGCGGTGCGCTGGCGATGATCGGGCTGGTGTCGATGGGTTCGATCTCGTCGCATTCCAGCGCGGCGAGCGCGGCCAGTAGCACGCGGCGCGGGTCGCCATGGCGCGCATGGCGGCGATTCGAGCCGAGACCGATCGCATAGGTTTCCATGTCGCCGCGCGTCATACGAACGGGCGGAACTCTTCGACCACCGCATGATAGAGCGAACGCTTGAACGGCACGATCAGCCGTTCCAGATCGTCCAGCTCGGCCCAGCGCCAGGCGCGGAATTCCTGATGTCTTGTCCGGATATCGACGTCGCCGTCGTCGCCCAGAAAGCGCATCAGGAACCAATATTGCCGCTGGCCGCGATATTTGCCGCCCCACATTCGGCCCATCAGATCGTCGGGCAGATCATAATAATGCTCGGTCCGGCTGCGCGCGATGATGTCGACGAGACCGCCGTGCACGCCGGTTTCCTCGCCAAGCTCGCGAATCGCGGCCTCTTCGGCGCTTTCGCCGGGATCGATTCCGCCTTGCGGCATCTGCCATGCGTCGGCGGAGGAATCGAGCCGTTGCCCGACGAACACCCGGCCCGCGCGGTTGGCGAGCATCACCCCCGCGCAGGGCCGGTAGGGAAGGGCCGCGAAATCGCTCACGCCGCGCTTTCCTCCACCATCGCCTTGAGCACCGTCAGCGCGCCGCGGATATCGTCCTTCGAACTGGGGATCGCCTGCGACAGGCAGATATAATTGTGGATGTTGCCGCGCGCTTCGCGATAGGTGGTCGCAACCCCCGCCTCGATCAGCTTGGCGGCATAGGCGCGGCCCTGGTCGCGCAGCGGGTCGAGACCGGCCGTGACCAGCAGCGTCGGCGGCAGCCCCTCGGCCGGGAAGTTCAGCGGCGCGGAACGATAATCGTCCTCGACCCATCGATACTGCTCGCCGAACCAGATCATGCCCGACTCGGTCAGCAAATGGCCTTCCTTGAAATCGCGATAGCTTTGCCAGTCGTTGTGCGTCGATACCGCCGGATAGATGGGGTGGATCGCCAGCACCGGTTTCGACGCGGGCTTGTCGCGCAGCGTCATCGCGGTGACGATGGTCAGGTTACCGCCCGCGCTGTCGCCCGACAGGACCAGGCCCGTGCAGGGGACATTGTCGGCGATCCAGCGCGTCGCCGCTTCGCAATCCTCGGGCGCGGCGGGGAAGGGATGCTCCGGCGCCAGG
>PHEM01000343.1 GCA_002842935.1 Alphaproteobacteria bacterium HGW-Alphaproteobacteria-13
ATGCCCGCCGTGCCAGAACAGCCCCTGCGTGAAGGCGGACGCATCGTGCGGATAGCTCTGCACGACGCGATAGCCGCAACGCTCGATAGGCGCGGGATCGGCGGCCGCGGCAAGGGCGAAGGCGAGGAGCAGGCTCATCCCACCTTGCTATGGCGTGCAGGCTGAACAGGCAATGTCCCATCTCTCCAAATTCGTCACCCCGGACTTGATCCGGGGTCCCGCTAAGCGACGTTGACAAGCGGGACCCCGGATCAAGTCCGGGGTGACGAAGGAGGTAAAGGGCGCAGAAAAAGGGCCGGAGGATTTCTCCCCCGGCCCCTTCTTCGACTTGACCGTTCGGCAAGTCGGCATGGGACCCCGCCTTCGCGGGGGTGACGACCCCAAGGGGTCGTCAGAAGTCCATGCCGCCCATGCCACCCATGCCGCCGCCGCCCATGGGCATGGCGGGCTTGTCTTCGGGAAGCTCGCTGACCGCCGCTTCGGTGGTGATCAGCAGGCCCGCGACCGACGCCGCGTCCTGAAGCGCCGTGCGCACGACCTTGGTCGGGTCGATAACACCGGCGGCCTTGAGGTTCTCATAGACATCCGTCGCGGCGTTGAAGCCCTGTTCGACGTCGCCGACGCGCAGCAGATTGCCCGCGACGACCGCGCCGTCGTGACCGGCGTTGGCCGCGATCTGGCGCAGCGGCGTCTCGATCGCCTTGCGGATGATGTCGATGCCGCGCGTCTGGTCGTCGTTGGCGCCCTTCAGCCCGTCGAGGGACTTGGTCGCATAGAGGAGCGCGGTGCCGCCGCCGGGGACGATGCCTTCCTCGACAGCCGCGCGGGTCGCGTGCAGCGCGTCGTCGACGCGGTCCTTGCGCTCCTTGACCTCGACTTCGGTCGCACCGCCGACTTTGATCACGGCAACGCCGCCCGCCAGCTTGGCAAGACGTTCCTGCAGCTTTTCGCGGTCGTAATCGCTGGTCGTGGTCTCGATCTGCGCGCGGATCTGTTCGACGCGGGCCTTGATCGCTTCGGCGTCACCCGCACCGTCGACGATGGTGGTGTTGTCCTTGTCGATCGTGACGCGCTTCGCCTGGCCGAGCATGTTCAGCGTGACCGACTCGAGCTTGATGCCCAAGTCTTCGCTGATCATTTCGCCGGCGGTCAGGATCGCGATGTCCTGAAGCATCGCCTTGCGGCGGTCGCCGAAGCCCGGCGCCTTGACGGCCGCGACCTTCAGGCCGCCGCGCAGGCGGTTGACCACCAGCGTCGCGAGCGCTTCGCCCTCGATATCCTCGGCGATGATGAGCAGCGGACGGCCCGACTGCACCACGGCTTCGAGGATCGGCAGCATCGACTGGAGGTTCGACAGCTTCTTCTCGAAGATCAGGATATAGGGATCGGCCAGCTCGACCGTCATCTTTTCCGGGTTGGTGATGAAATAGGGCGACAGGTAGCCGCGATCGAACTGCATGCCTTCGACGACGTCGAGTTCGAACTCCAGGCCCTTGGCTTCCTCGACGGTGATCACGCCTTCCTTGCCGACCTTTTCCATCGCTTCGGCGATCTTCTCGCCGACTTCGGTGTCGCCGTTGGCCGAGATGATGCCGACCTGCGCGATTTCCGAGTTACCGGCGACCGGCGTCGAGCGCGCGGCGAGGTCCGCGACGACCTTGTGGACCGCGAGGTCGATGCCGCGCTTCAGGTCCATCGGGTTCATGCCCGCGGCGACCGACTTCATGCCTTCGCGGACGATCGCCTGGGCGAGCACGGTCGCGGTGGTGGTGCCGTCACCGGCCTTGTCGTTCGCCTTCGACGCGACTTCGCGCAGCATCTGCGCGCCCATATTCTCGAACTTGTCCTTCAGTTCGATTTCCTTGGCGACCGACACACCGTCCTTGGTGATGCGGGGCGCGCCGAAGCTCTTGTCGATCACGACATTGCGGCCCTTGGGACCCAGCGTGACCTTGACGGCGTCGGCGAGGATGTCGACGCCCTTCAGGATGCGCTCGCGCGCGTCGCGCGAAAATTTAACGTCCTTGGCAGCCATGATTGCTTCCTTCTCAAAATCGCAGAAAACTGCGTAGCTTCACTTTAGATCGTCATCCCCGCGAAGGCGGGGATCGCTGGAGACCTGAAACCGCGCTCAAGGCCGACAGCGGTCCCCGCCTTCGCGGGGACGACGGCGCATCTCAGGCGATGACGCCGAGGATGTCCGATTCCTTCATGATCAGCAGCTCTTCGCCGTCGACCTTGACTTCGGTGCCCGACCATTTGCCGAACAGGATGCGATCACCGGCCTTGACGTCAAGCGGCGTGACCTTGCCGTCGTCGGCGCGGGTGCCCGAACCGACGGAGACGACCTCACCTTCCTGCGGCTTTTCCTTGGCGGTGTCGGGGATGATGATGCCGCCGGCCGTCTTTTCCTCGGCTTCGATACGGCGGACGAGCACGCGGTCGTGCAGTGGACGAAATTGCATGGATATCCCTCCAGAAATGCAATGGATGTCTGTTTGGCACTCACACAGGGCAAGTGCTAACAGGCGGGCATATGGGTGGAGGGTTCCGGGGCGTCAAGCGTCCCCCGCGAAGTTTTTTTGCGTCAGGCCGGAAGCAACCCCAGCCGCCCCCGCATCCGCCAGCGCATGAGCAGCAGCGCGGCGACCACCACCAGCCCGACCGCCAGTCCGATCCAGATGCCGACGCCCGCCAGCGGCGTCCAGAAACCCAGATAGATGGCGGTGCCGTAACCCGCGATCCAATAGCCGCCGATGGCGATGATCATCGGGATGCGTGTGTCCTGAAGCCCGCGCAGCACGCCCGCCGCGACGGCCTGCGCGCCGTCGAACAGCTGGAAGGCGGCGGCGATGACCAGGAACTGCATCGCGAACCCGACCAGCGCCGCATTTTTCGCGGCGTCTACATCCACATAGATCGACAGTACTAGGCCGGGGAACAGCCACATGGTCAGCGCCGTCAGCGCCATGAAGCCGATGCCGAGCACCAGCGACGCCTGCCCGGCGAGCGCGATGGCGCGGGTGTCGCCCGCGCCATAGGCAAGGCCGACGCGGATCGTCGCCGCCTGCGCGACGCCGAAGGGAATCTGGAACGCGAGCGCCGCGACCTGCAAGGCGATGGTGTGCCCGGCAAGCTGCGCCTCGCCGATGCGCCCCATCAGAAAGGCCGCGCCCGTGAACAGCCCCGCTTCGGCAAGGATGGTCAGCCCGATCGGCATGCCGATCCGCAGCAGTTCGGCGAAACGGCTCCATTCGGCGCGCCACCAGTTGCCGAACAGGCGATAGCGCCGCAGCCGCCGGTCGGCCTGAATCACGACGACATAGGCGGCCAGCATCGCGAAGCTGGTCAGCACGCTCGACAGCGCCGATCCATAGAGGCCGAGCGCGGGCAGGCCGAGATGACCGAACACCAGCGCCCAGTTGCCCAGCCCGTTGACGAACAGCGCGAGGAAGGTGATCGCCGTCGCGATCGTCGGCCGCCCCAGCGCCGAGACGAAGACGCGCAGCACGC
>PHEM01000344.1 GCA_002842935.1 Alphaproteobacteria bacterium HGW-Alphaproteobacteria-13
GTTCCAGGTCGGCCTTGTCATATTTCGCCATCTGTCTTTCCTCTCTTGATCTTTTCAGGCCGCGCCGCCGTCGACCACCGTGGCGACTCCCTCGCCCGCCAGCACACGGTCCAGATTGCCCGGCTCGCGGATGTTGAACACGACGATCGGAATCTGGTTGTCGCGGCACAGCGCCACGGCGCTCGCGTCCATCACTTTCAGATTGTCGGCGAGCACGCGGTCATAGCTGAGGCTGTCGTAACGGACCGCCGCCGGGTCCTTCTTGGGATCGGCGTTATAGACGCCGTCGACGCTGGTGCCTTTCAGCAGCGCGTCGCACTTCATCTCGGCGGCGCGCAGCGCGGCGCCGCTGTCGGTGGTAAAGTAAGGCGCGCCGACGCCCGCCGCAAAGATCACCACGCGGCCCTTTTCCATATGCCGCTCGGCGCGGCGGCGAATGACGGGTTCGCACACCTTGTCCATCTCGATCGCCGACTGGACGCGCGTCTCGACGCCCAGCTGCTCCAGCGCATTCTGCATGGCGAGCGCGTTCATCACCGTCGCCAGCATGCCCATATAGTCGGCCTGCGCGCGGTCCATGCCCTTGGCCGCGCCCGCCATGCCGCGAAAGATGTTGCCGCCGCCGATGACGAGGCAGATTTCCAGGCCGCGCTCTTTCGCCGCCTTCACTTCGGCGGCCATGCTGGCGACGGTGTCGGGGTCGATACCAAAGGGCGTCGATCCCATCAGCGCCTCGCCCGACAATTTCAGCAAAATGCGTTTCATGCCGGGCAAAGCCATGGTGCGGGGAACCTCTTGCAAACACTCTATAGACGAATGGCGCGCACCCTAGTGCGGGCGCGCGCCATTGCCAAGCGGACTGCCATACGCCCTCTCAACTTCGTCATGCCGAACTTGTTTCAGCATCCATGGCCCGGCTTTCGCCTTCCGAGCCTGCGGAGACCGGGAGGGCCGACCATGGACCCTGAAACGAGTTCAGGGTGACGATGGATTGGGGAGCAGCCCCTATTTCGGATCAGGCGCCCGCGACCGCCGCGACTTCCGCCGCGAAATCGCTTTCTTCCTTCTCGATGCCTTCGCCGAGCTGGAAGCGGACAAAGCCCTTCAGCGTCACACCCGCGCCGACATCCTTGCCGGCGGCGGCAACGACTTCGGCGACCGGCGTCTTGCCGTCCATCACGAACAGCTGCGACAGCAGCGCGTTTTCCTTGCGGAACTTGGCGATGGTGCCGTCGACCATCTTGGCCACGATGTCGGCGGGCTTGCCCGACTGGGCCGCCTTTTCCTCCGCGATCGCGCGTTCGCGGGCGATCAGGTCGGCGTCGAGATCGTCGCCGTTCAGCGCCAGCGGGTTGGCGGCAGCGACGTGCATGGCGAGCTGCTTGCCCAGCGGTTCGAGAACGTCGGCGCCCGCGCTCGATTCGAGCGCGACCAGCACGCCGATCTTGCCCATGCCGGGTGCAGCGGCGTTGTGGACATAGCCCGCGACGACGCCCGATTCCACCGACAGGATCGCGGCGCGGCGCAGCGACTGATTCTCGCCGATCGTCGCAATATTGTTGGTCAGCTTCTCCGCGACGCTGCCGCCCGTGGGATAGGCGGCGGCGCCCAGCGCCTCGATGTCGGTGATATTGCCCGCCAGCGCGGCCTGCGTCACATCGCGGACGAAATCCTGAAACTGCTCGTTCTTGGCGACGAAGTCGGTTTCGCTGTTCACTTCGACCAGCGCGCCGCGCGTGCCGTCGGTGACGACGCCGACCAGCCCTTCGGCGGCGACGCGGCCGGCCTTCTTGGCGGCGGCGGCGAGGCCCTTGGTGCGTAGCCAGTCGATCGACGCTTCGATGTCGCCGCCGTTTTCGGCGAGCGCCTTCTTGCAATCCATCATGCCCGCGCCGGTGCGATCGCGCAGTTCCTTGACGAGAGCGGCCGTAATCTCAGCCATGGGATGTTCCTTTCCAAAAAAGGGTGCGCCCGCGCACATGGCCGGGCGACAAGTCAGAAGAATGACGGCGACGGCAACCGCCCGAAAGCGGCCGCCGTCCCATCATCCGTCAGAGCGGATTTAAGCGTCGCTCTGGCGTTCGGTTTCGGCGGCCGCTTCGGCCGGGACCTGATCGTCCTCGTTCGGCGCCGCTTCGACCAGCGCGGGTTCGGCGATCACTTCGACCGAGGCGCCAAGGTCCTCGCCGCGATCGGCGCGGGCCTGCTGGCCGCCGCGCGTCGCGGCCGTCGCGACCGCTTCGCAATAGAGGCGGATCGCGCGCGCTGCGTCGTCATTCGCCGGAACCGGGAAAGCGATGCCGTCGGGCGAGACGTTCGAATCGAGGACCGCGACGACGGGGATGCCAAGGACATTGGCTTCCTTGATCGCCAGCTCTTCCTTGTTGGCGTCGATCACGAACATCACGTCGGGAATGCCGCCCATGTCGCGGATGCCGCCAAGGCTGAGTTCCAGCTTGTCGCGCTCGCGCGTCTTGTTGAGCACTTCCTTCTTGGTCAGGCCCGAGGTGTCGCCCGAAAGCTGCTCTTCCAGCGCCTTCAGCCGCTTGATCGAGTTGGAGATCGTCTTCCAGTTGGTGAGCATGCCGCCCAGCCAGCGGTGGTTGACGAAATGCTGGCCCGAGGCGCGGGCCGCGTCGGCGATCGGTCCCTGCGCCTGGCGCTTGGTGCCGACGAACAGCACCTTGCCGCCCGCCGCCGAGGTCGACGAGATGAAGTCGAGCGCGCGCGCGAACAGCGGCACGGTCTGCGACAGGTCGAGGATGTGGATGCCGTTGCGCGCGCCGAAGATATAGGGCTTCATGCGCGGGTTCCAGCGGTGGGTCTGGTGGCCGAAGTGGGCGCCCGCTTCGATAAGATTCTGCATCGTGACGACAGGTGCCGCCATGGTCTTTCTCCTTCCGGTTGGTCCTCTGGAAGGCAAGAACCGGGCAATCCGCGATGAGATAACCCGGCACCGGTATGTGCGCCTTCCATGTGGAATGGGCGGGCCGTTAGCGGCCTCGTCCGCGAAATGCAAGGGCGAAGGCCGGATCTCGGTCCGTTCGTGCCCTGCGAAGTCGAGACACCCATCGTCGTGGCGCAAGGCCGATGGATGTCTCGACTTCGCAGGGCACGAACGGGTTTGAGATGCAGAACACACATCTCATCGACGAAATGCCTCGCTTCACCGCAAAATGATTGAGAACAAAACGGGAACATGAAACAAGTCGATCAACACAGCCGTCCCCTGCACACGGGTTCCGCACGGGAAAGCATGCAAGGACAAGCCATGTTTCAGATCGCCGCCGCCCTCCTCTTCGCCGTCGCCGCCGGACTTGGCGTCGCCGTCATCGCCCTGATGCTGAAGAATAACGGCGATGCGATCCTGTCGGCGCTGCTGGGCGAAGGCGCCTTCCCGCTCGATCCGGCTCCCCGGCCGGGCGCCGCACCGCAAGGCGCGGCGCCGCGGCGCGCGCTGCGCAATGCCCCTCGGCCCGCCCGCGCCGCGATCCCGGCGGGGTTTAGCC
>PHEM01000345.1 GCA_002842935.1 Alphaproteobacteria bacterium HGW-Alphaproteobacteria-13
CGGGGGAGGGCTAGGTGATGATATTCTTCGTTCCACTCCTGCCCCGTTTTCCCGAGCGAAGACGAGGGGGTCTGCCGAGCGAAGTCGAGGCCGGTTCGGGTTCTCGCTGCGCTCGAACGTGCCCCTCGTCTTCGCTCGGGAAAACGGCTGATGGAGACTGCCCGGCATGACCGACATCTTCGACCATCTCGACAGGCGCCGCGCGATCATCGACCGGCGCGAACTGGCCTCGCGGCTCGATGCGATCGCCGCCGAAACCGGCGATACCGGCCAGCGGCGACGCGCGATGGTCGCGCTGTTCAAGCAGGCGCTGGACGCCGGGCGCGCGGAAATCAATCGCCGCCTGCTCGCACAGCCGTCGGCGGGGCGCCGCGCCGCCAATGCGACGGCGTTCCTGATCGACCAGATCGTGCGGCTCAGTCATGACTTCACGATCGATCACCTCTACCCTTCCGGCAATCGCTCGGCGGGCGAGCGCATCACGCTGATGGCCGTGGGCGGCTATGGGCGCGGCGAGATGGCGCCGTACAGCGACGTCGATATCGGCTTCCTGACGCCGTTCAAGCAGACGAGCTGGACCGAACAGGTCATCGAGGCGCAGCTTTACACGCTGTGGGACCTGGGGCTGAAGGTCGGCCATTCGAGCCGTTCGGTGGACGAGACGATCCGCGCCGCCAAAGAGGATCTGACGATCCGCACCGCGCTGCTCGAAGCGCGCTTCATCTGGGGCGACCGCGAGCTTTACGATCAGGTTTCGTCGCGCTTCGACACAGAGGTTGTCGCGGGCAATGCGCGGGCCTTCGTCGCGGAAAAGCTCGCCGAGCGCGACGAGCGGCACAAGCGCATGGGCGATTCGCGCTATGTCGTCGAACCCAATGTGAAGGAAGGGAAGGGGGGGCTGCGCGACCTGCACACCTTGTTCTGGATCGGCAAGTTCATCCACCGCGTGCGGACGGTGCCCGAGCTGGTCGACGCAGGGCTGCTGACCGCGCGCGAGCTGCGACAGTTCGAACGGTCGGAGGATTTCCTGCTGGCCGTGCGCTGTCACCTTCATGTTCTCGTCGGGCGGGCGGAGGACCGGCTGACCTTCGATGTCCAGCGCGAGATCGCCGACCGGATGCAGTTCGCCGAGCGGCCGGGCAAAAGCGCGGTCGAACGCTTCATGCAGCTTTATTTCCTGCACGCGAAAAGCGTCGGCGACCTGACCGGCACGTTCCTCGCGCATCTCGACGACCAGCTCGCGGCGCGAGGACGGCGCTTCCTGCCGTCGATCCGGCGGCGGCCGGGAAAACTGAACGGTTTCGTCCTCGACCGGGGGCGGCTGGCGCTGCCGTCCGACGATTTCTTTCAGCAGGACCCCGTGCGGCTGGTCGAGATTTTCGCGCTCGCCGACAAGCATGGGCTGGAAATCCATCCGCAGGCGATGCGGCAGGCGCGGCATGATGCCAAGCTGATCGAGACGCGCGGCGTGCGCCGCGTCGCGCGCGCCAATGCGCTGTTCCTCGATGTGCTGACCTCTCCGCGCGACCCCGAAACCGTGCTGCGCTGGATGAACGAGGCGGGCGTGTTCGGCCGTTTCATTCCCGATTTCGGGCGCGTCGTCGCGCAGATGCAGTTCGACATGTATCATCATTATACGGTCGACGAGCATACGATCCGCGCGATCGGCCTGCTGTCGGACATCGAGCAAGGGCGGCTGAAGGACGATCATCCCGTCTCGACCGCGATCATGCGGCAGCTTCATTCGCGACGCGTCATCTATGTCGCGGTGCTGCTGCACGACGTCGCCAAGGGGCGCGGCGGCGATCATAGCGTGCTGGGCGCCGAACTGGCGCTGCGCGTCTGCCCGCGCCTGGGGCTGACCGACGCGGAGACGGAGACGGTGTCGTGGCTGGTGCGGTACCATCTGCTGATGTCGGCGACGGCCTTCAAGCGCGACCTTGCCGATTTCAAGACGATCCTCGATTTCGCGCAGGTCGTGCAAAGCCCGGAGCGGCTGCGCCTGTTGCTTGTCCTGACGGTCGTCGACATCCGCGCGGTCGGGCCGGGCGTGTGGAACGGCTGGAAGCGTCAGCTTTTGACCGAGCTGTATGACGCGGCCGAGGAAGTGCTGCGCCTCGGCCACAAGCAACGCGGGCGCGAGGCGCGGATCGAGGGGAAAAAGCAGGCGGTGGCGACGCTGCTGCAACTCGACGAGGGGATGTTCGCCAAGCTCGCGCAGCGCCTGCCCGAAAGCTATTGGATCGCCGAATCGGTCGAAGTCATCGCCGCCAACCTGATCCATATCCAGAAGGCGGCGGGCGCGCCGCTCCACATCGCCGCCGTGCCCGACGACGATCGCGGCGCCACGCTGGTGATGGTGCTGGCGGCCGACCATCCGGGGCTGTTCTATCGCATCGCCGGCGGCATCCATCTGGCGGGCGGCAACATCATCGACGCGCGCATCCACACGACGCGCGACGGCATGGCGCTCGATAATTTCCTGGTCCAGGACCCGCTCGGCCGCCCCTTTGCCGAGGCGGAACAGATCGTCCGCCTGACGCGGGCGATCGAGGATGCGCTGGCCAACCGCCAGAAATTGCTGCCGAAGCTGGAGGCGCGCGCGTTGCCCCGCGCGCGGGCGGAGGCGTTCCGCGTCGCGCCCAGCGTGTTCATCGACAACAAGGCGTCGAACCGCTTCACGGTGATCGAAGTCAATGCGCAGGATCGCCCGGCGCTGCTCAACCAGCTGGCCTATGCGCTGTTCCAGTCGAAAGTCACGGTGCACAGCGCGCATGTCGCGACCTATGGCGAGCGGGCGGTCGACACTTTCTATGTCACCGACCTGATCGGCGACAAGATCGAGAGCGCATCGCGCGTGAAGTCGCTGGAAAAGCGCCTGCTGGAAGCGGCGGCAAGCCGCGGCGTGGGCGCGGTGACGGCGTGATGCAAAGCCCTCTCCCCTGAAGGGGGAGAGAGACGCTCAGCCGCGCAGCACCGCCCCGGCCTTCGCCGCCGCCGCGATCACCTTGTCGGCAATGGCTTTCAGCTCGGCATCGGTGAAGCTCTTCTCCTGCGGTTGCAATTCGACTTCGACCGCCAGGCTGACCTGCCCCTCGGGGACGCCTTGTCCCGCGAAGCGGTCGAACAGGCGGGCATCGACGATCGCCGCCTTGTCCGCGCCGCGAATCGCGCGCACCAGCTCGCCCGCCGCGAGCGCTTCGGGCGCGAGGAAGGCGAAGTCGCGGCGCAGCGATTGCAGCGCGGGCGGTGTGAAGGCGGCGCGGGCCGGGCCGCTCGCGCGCTTCGCGGGAATCGCGTCGAGGAAGATCTGCACCGCCATCACGGGTCCATCGACGTCGAAGGCGCGCGCCAGCGCCGGGTGGAGCGCGCCGAATTCGGCGAGCACCGCCTTGGGACCCAGCCGCAGCGTCGCCGACTGGCCGGGATGCCAGATGGCGGCTCCCATCTCTTTGACGCTGACGGCGTCCATCACTTGCAGCCGGTCGGCGGGCG
>PHEM01000346.1 GCA_002842935.1 Alphaproteobacteria bacterium HGW-Alphaproteobacteria-13
TGATCTGCGCCGCGCAGAAGTTCGAGCGGCTGCGCCATTTCGTCAGCCGCGGCGCGCTCGATATCGAGGGGCTGGGCGAAAAGAGCATCGCCGAGTTTCTGGACCTGGGCTGGCTCGACAAGGGACCCGCCGACATCTTCCGGCTGAAGGCGCATCGCGCGGAATTGCTGGAGCGCGAGGGGTGGAAGGAAAAGTCGGTCGATAATCTGCTCGCCGCGATCGAGGCGAAGCGGTCGCCCGACGCGGCGCGGCTGCTGTTCGGGCTGGGCATCCGCCATGTCGGCGCGGTGACGGCGCGCGATTTGCTGAAGGGGCTGGGCGAGCTGTCGCGCCTGCCCGTCAAGGCAGCGGAAATCCACGCCTATCTGGCGGAGAACCCGCAGGCGGAGGGCGAGTCGGACGGCAAATATATGACCCGCAAGGTCGAGACCATCAAGACGATCCTCGAAGTCCGCGCCGACGGCATCGGCGCAGCGGTGGGCGAGGCGCTCGGCGATTTCTTCCACGAACCCCACAACTGCGCGCTGTGGGACGATCTGCTGTCCGAAGTCTCGCCGCCGCCCTATGTGGTCGAGACGCGCGCCAGCGAAGTGTCGGGCATGACCGTGGTTTTCACGGGCAAGCTCGAAACCATGAGCCGCGACGAAGCCAAGGCGCAGGCCGAGGCGCTGGGCGCCAAGGCGGCAGGTTCGGTCAGCGCCAAGACCGATCTGGTCGTCGCGGGACCGGGCGCGGGATCGAAGCTGAAGCAGGCGAGCGCGCTGGGCATCCGCGTGATCGACGAAGCGGAATGGGCGAAGATCGTGGCGGCGGCGGGGTAGGGGTTTTGGGATCACCTGGAGACGCGATGAGGGATTAGGGCGTGGCTGTTTCCTCCTTCCGTCATGCTGAACTTGTTTCAGCATCCATGGCCGGACCGTGCGGCAAACACCGCGTAAACCGGAAAGGTGGGCCATGGATGCTGAAACAAGTTCAGCATGACGATGATATTGGACTGTCGCGCCCCTTGCGGCCTGTAGCCGCCGCCCCTAAAGTCCGCACCGTGAGCCTGCTCGCCGCCTTCCGCCGTCCCGGCATATTGCTGCTGCTGCCCGTGCTGCTGGCGCTGGCGGCGCGGGTGCTGGTCGCGCCGGGGTGGATGATCGAAAGCGATGGGGGCGGGTCGATCACGGTCCGCATCTGTTCGGACCCCGCCAATCCCGGCGGCACCGTCACCATCCCCATCGACCAGACCGGCGATCATGAAGTCGCGGAAACGCAGCAGCCCTGTCCGTGGGGCGCGCTCGCCGCCGCGCCGATCCTTCCCGAAACGCCCGTCCTGCCTGCCGCGCTGATCGCGGCATGGCCCGCGCCGGTGGCGCTCGCGGTGCTCGGCTATGCGCCCGGCATCGCCTCGCCCCTGCCGCCCAGCACGGGACCGCCCGCCTTCGCCTGACAGTGACCGGGAGGCCGCCTCGCATGGGCCGCCTCCGCCTGTTTCCAAGCGAAGGACATTTTATGACAAACCACGCCTTTCGGGCGGCGCCGTTGCTGGCGCTTGCCGTCTCTTTTGCCGCATGTCCGGCCCACGCCGAAGAGGCCGACGCCGAACCGACGATCATCATCACCGCTCCGCAAGCGACCGACGCCGCCGAAGCGCGCATCCGCGCCGTGCCGGGCGGCGCCGACGTCGTGCCGCACGGCGACTATGCCGACAAGTCGATCGTTTCGCTGCGCGACACGCTGGCCTTTTCGCCCGGCGTCTATCTTCAGCCGCGCTATGGGCAGGAAGTCCGCATCGCGATTCGCGGTTCCGGGCTGTCGCGCGGCTATCATATGCGCGGGCTGACGCTGCTTCAGGACGGAGTGCCGATCAACCTTGCCGATGATAATGGTGATTTTCAGGAGCTTGAGCCGATCTTCTTCGATTATCTCGAAGTCTATCGCGGGTCGAACGCGCTGCGTTTCGGGTCGGGCACACTGGGCGGCGCGGTCAACGGCGTGACGCCGACGGGGCGCACCGCCGAGGGGCTTTACCTGCGCGGTGATGCCGGGAGTTTCGACAGCTATCGCGCGCTGGTCGCGGCGGGCGCGGCCGGCGCGCGCGTCGATGCGTGGGGGGCGGTCAGCGCCGACACCTCCGACGGCGATCGCGCGCGGGCCAAGCGACGCAGCCTGCGCTTTCACGGCAATGCCGGGCTGATGCTGTCGGACCGCGTGACGACGCGGCTGTACGCCAGCGTCAATCATATCCGCCAGCAATTGCCCGGCGCGCTGACGCAGGGGCAGGCGCTGACGACGCCGCGCATGGCGAGCGCGGCTTTTCAGGCGCGCGATATCGATTCGCTGCGCCTTCAGAATCGCACGACGATCGACTGGGGGGCGTTGACGCTCGACGTGGGGGCGTTCCTCAATGCCAAGTCGCTCTATCACCCCATCTATCAGCTGATCGATCAGGACAGTGTGGATCGCGGCGCCTTTTTCCGCTTCGACTATATGGGGAGCGCTGTCGAGGCGACATTCGGCGGAAGCCTGCGCGTCGGCGACATCGACGCACGGCGCTTCGTCAATGTCCGGGGGCGGCGCGGCGCGGCGACCTTCGACGCCGATCAGGACGCGCGCACCGCCTCGCTCTATGGCGAAGTGCGCGTGAAGCCGGTCGCGGGGCTGACGCTGGTCGCGGGCGGCGTCCATAGCGATGCGATGCGGCGTCAGCTGATCCACGCCAACAGCGCCGCGCCGGATCAGGCGGGGACGCGGGGACGCGCCGATTTCACGGCCTTCTCGCCCAAGTTCGGCCTGCTGTTCGAACCCGTGAGCGACGTGCAATTCTATGCCAATGTCAGCCGCTCGGTCGAGTTTCCGGGGCTTGGCGAACTGGCGCAAGTCGCGCGCTTCGTCGCGCTCGCCCCGCAGCGCGCGTGGACGGCGGAGGCGGGGACGCGCGGGCGCGCAGGGGGCGTGAGCTGGGACGTCACTGTCTATCGCAGCGACCTCACGGGCGAGATGCTGCAATATGAAGTCGGGCCGGGCATCCCGGCATCGACCTTCAACGCGGGCCGCACGCGCCATCAGGGCGTCGAGGCGGCGCTGGAATGGAATCCGGTAGATGGCGTGCGACTGCGGCAGGTCTATGCCTATAGCGATTTCCGCTTTCGCGGCGATGCGGCCTATGGCGACAACCGCCTGCCGGTGGTGCCGCGCCACGTCTATCGCGCCGAACTGCGAATCGGCTCCGACGCTTTGCATGTCGCGCCGGGCGTCGAATGGGTTCCGCAAGGGCCGTTCGCCGATTACCGCAACAGCGTGCGGACACCGGGCTATGCGCTACTGGGCCTGACGGGCGGCGCGCGCGTGGCGGACGGCGTCGACGCCTTCGTCGATGTCCGCAACATCGCGGGAAAAAAGGCGATCGGCGACATCAGCGCGGTGATCGCCGCCGCGCCCGCGTCGGCCATCTATTATCCCGTCGAGCGCCGCGCGGTGTCGGCGGGG
>PHEM01000347.1 GCA_002842935.1 Alphaproteobacteria bacterium HGW-Alphaproteobacteria-13
GCTGGAAAATCGCGCAGTTCCGGCAGATGGCGGCACCACTCCACATCTCTGCGCACTGCACATTAGTCGAGTAATGTTGTGCACAACATTACTCGACGAGCTCGGCTATCTGCCGTTCAGCGCATCAGGCGGCGCGCTGCTCTTCCATCTGCTGAGTAAACTCTACGAACGCACCAGCGTCGTCATCACCACCAACCTCAGCTTCAGTGAGTGGGCCAGCGTGTTCGGCGATGCCAAGATGACCACTGCGCTCCTCGATCGGCTCACCCACCACTGCCACATACTGGAAACCGGAAACGACAGCTTCCGCTTCAAAAACAGCTCGGCCCACCAGGCCAAACCCAAAAAGGAGAAACACCATCTTGACCCAGCAATGACATCCGAAACATAAGCTACAGGCGGGTCACTTCTCGGTGAAAACTCCGGGTCACTTCTCAGCGGCAATCAACAATGTGGTAAAGTTCCGTCGTCCGGCTGCTGTCTTGCGCCAGCGCTGCGATCGGCGTCATGGCCAATGCGCCGGCGATGCCGGCAGCGCCCAGGGCTTTTGTCATCGTCCTCATATTACTCTCCTCAATCGTTCGGGTATCAAAGGTGGTTGGCTTGGCGCACGGTGCTCGAGCAGCTGCGCCGGATGGCTTGCCGATCGTCCCAGCGGGCGACGTAGCTTGCTCCTTCCTGAAGCATCGCACAGCTGAGGTTGGTGCCGGCGGCAGAATGAATGATTGCGACCATGCGCCCATATCGGTCCCGTTTGACGGGCATGACGGTGATGCGAGTCTGCATTCGGCGCTGAAGCGCGGCACGCTGCGCCTCTGGATCGCCCGGTGCGCAAACGCGCCCCTGCCGGCAGTGACCTCGCCTCTCGGCCGCGTCGATGCCGAGCAGTCGGACACGTTCCCGACCGCAGCGGAGCGTGTCACCGTCGATCGCGCTGCAGGTCCCGGCCTCAAGCGAGAGCGCACGGGCGGCCGTCGGCGAAGTCAGCATCTCGCCGCCAGCCAGGATGAGCAGTATTGCGCCCGCATGTCCGAATAGTAGCGCATTCATCACCGGTCCCCTCCACGCCGAATCCAACGAATTTCTTCCCGGACCGCTTTCACCAGGCCAACGAATATGTGGCCAACCAAATACAGTGCGAGCAGAGCGCCGCCGAGCTCGATCACCTCGTCCGTCGATCGCCAGCGATGCAATGTGAGGATCCCGGCGACGTCGCCTAGTTTGGATGCGACGATGATCGCAGCGCCAAACGCCGCTGTTGATGCGCCGACAACCCAAAAGACCGATTCAACACGGCTGGATCCCGTGCGGGTTATGAATCGTGCAGTCGATAATGACATTGCCGCGATTTTGCGGTTGAGTGCGATCGGCGCGGCCAATGCTCTCGATATGATTGCTCCCATGGTGCGCCCTCGTCCTATTTGATGCGCGCTTATCATAGCTCGAGGCCCTTTGAGCGATCGAGCTGGGGTTCCTCGCGAGGTGCTGCCGGCGCCGGCGACGCCGGAGATTTTCCGGTGTCCTTATCTGGCGAGGGGTCGGGGCTGGAAAGGTCCGTTGCCTTGCTTTCGGTTTTCGGCTCTGAGCCACGGACATCGAGGTCCGCCAGCCCGCTGAGGTCAAGCTTTCGATCAAGGTCGCTGCTTCCAGACGGCTTGTCGAGGTCGACGGGCGGCGCTGGGGAAAAGTCTTTCCCTTTTCCGGAAAGGATTTTCTCGACGGCGAGCTCGCCGATGACCTCAAGCGCGGAACTCTTATCGCCCCGGTTGTTCTCAAGCTGCGCGACCAGCTTTGTTTTGTCGTCGGTAAACAAACGCACATCATTCTGCTGACGCGTATGGTTGACCAGGAACGCTCGCGCGTTGGACAGGTTCGATTCACGGGCGCCCATGACGGAGAAAACGGTTTCGTTGGTGATGCCCTGGGCCATATGGGTGTTGATCGCATAGGCGAGATCCATACGCTTCAGCATCTTGTCGCCATTCTGCAGCTCGCGGAGCTCGCCACTGGCCAGTTTCACCGTGATGCCTTCTGCGGTTACCTTTTCAACGCTCGCGATCGTAGCATTCAGCATCCCGCGTCCGTCGCGTTTATCGCTATCGGTCCAGCGGATCCGTTCGCCTTCATGCACCTCGATCCGCTTCTCGTTGCTGAGCTTCAGCCGATTGAGCTTGCCCGTGGGGTCAATCTTTATGGGCTCGACGCGATGCTTCTTCCCGCGCATGTCGACGAGATCGACTTTGCCGTTGTCGAATATACGGGCAATTCGATAATCGCCCTTCGCAAGCCCAAGTCCATTGTCGCGGCTGCCAACCTCGAGGAACTGTGCCTGCCGCCAATTGCGGGCGTATCTATATTCCTCACGGGTGAGCTGGACGGTTTCCCTGACATTGAAGGCCCTGCCCGCGCCCTGCAGCGTCCCTTCCGCCTTCAATCCGTCCTGAATGATCTGGTTTGCCTCCGCGCGGCCGTCGCGGCTCGATGGGAGCAACGTCGTTTTATCGCGCTGCTCGGCAGAGAGCGCCAGCCACGCATTCGCGGCGTCGCCTATACGATCGTCGGATTCGATGACGCGATCGCCAAGGATGGCGATTGCACCGCGAACATTGCCGGCGTCAGCGAGATCGGCGACAAGCCTCATTTCCTCGGTTTTCTGCCGCATGTTGATGTTGACTTCGCTGACGGGAAGTTGGTCCTGGATTGCGCGGGCTTGCATGAGCGAGAAGCTCTTCCCCGCGTCGATTGGATTGAGCTGCTTCCGGTCACCGATGATGGCGAGACGGCCAACTTCCATGAGGTTCGCAATCGCGGTCAGCTTGTCCATTTGCTCGTTCGAGATCATCGAACCTTCGTCCAGGATGAGATAGACTCCCGCGAGTTCGGCCTTCCGGGCTGCGAACGCTTCCGCCGACCCTTCCCCGTTCAGGAACTTCTCGTTCCGAAATATAAAGGCGTGCGCGGTCATCGCCTCGAGACCGGTATCGGTCTTGAGATCAGCGACCATCTTGTTCTGGAATGCGAGGGCCTTTGCGTCACCTTTGACGTCGGCCGTCAGCAACAGCGCGTCTTTGCCTTCAGCGCTGAGCATCCTTGCCGTGGCGTCGATCGCTTCTGCTTTGGCGATTGGCTGGAGCATCGTCGATTTACCGGCGCCCGCGCGACCTTGGACAAGGACGATACGATCGGGCGATGACACGATCTGGATCGCGGCGGCGAGCTGCTGATGGTTGAGTTCTCGCGGTGCTGCCAGTTCGGCCAGGCGCGTGGCCGCGACGTCGGCGGCCATAAGGGGCCGCGCTTCGCCGGCGCCGGTATCCATCGCTTTCAGGATCCGGCGTTCCTGCTCGATGGCCTCGCGCGTGGTTATCATGTCGACAGCTTTATCAAGACGTTGGGATGTCTCTGGAACGATCTCACCCTTTTCGACCAGCTCCGCGATCCGCCGCTCGATTCGATCGGGC
>PHEM01000348.1 GCA_002842935.1 Alphaproteobacteria bacterium HGW-Alphaproteobacteria-13
GTTCGTTCGTCATCATCGCTCTCCTTGTCCCGATAACGAGCGGGCGGGCCGCATGTTCCGCCCTTGCCCTTGGCGATGCGTCTGCTATAGCCCCGCGCGGCCCGCACGGGCGTGCGCGGGACAGCGCATGGTTTCGTGCATCCGGCCGACAGCTCCCGCGGGCGTGGCGGAATTGGTAGACGCGCTGGTTTTAGGTACCAGTATCGCAAGATGTGGGGGTTCGAGTCCCTTCGCCCGCACCAGCCGGAGCCGGGGATCGGGATAAAGGGGAACCTCCCCGTTTCGGGCGGGGTTGTCGACACGAGATTTTGAGCAAGGATAAGACCAAGGCAATGAACACCGTCGAAACGCTGAACGAAGGGCTGAAGCGCGAATATCGCCTGACCATCACCGCGAAGGACATTGACGCGCGCGTGGACGACGAAGTCAAGGCGATCGCCCCGCAAGTGCGTATGCCCGGTTTCCGCCCCGGCAAGGTGCCGCCGAACCTGGTCCGCAAGATGCATGGCGAGGCGCTGGCCGCCGACGCGCTGAACAAGGCGATCGACGCGGGCGTGCGCGACCTGATGACCGAGCAGAAGCTGCGCCCGGCGCTCCAGCCCGCCGTCACGCTCGCCGACGGCTATGAACGCGGCAAGGATGCCGAGCTGACCGTCGCGCTGGAAGTGCTGCCCGATATCGCCACACCGTCGATCGAGGGGCTGACGCTCGAACGGCTGACCGTCCCCGCCGACGATGCGGCGGTGATGGCGAAGATCGAGGAATTCGCCGCGCAGATGAAGCGTTTCGAGGACGCGCCCAAGACGAAGAAGGCCGCGAGCGGCGATCAGGTCGTCATCGACTTCGCGGGCAGCGTCGACGGCGTCGCCTTCGACGGCGGCACGGGCGAGGACATGGCGGTCGAGATCGGCGCGGGCCAGCTCATCCCCGGCTTCGAGGACCAGCTCGTCGGCGTGAAGGTCGGTGACGAAAAGACCGTCAAGGTCAGCTTCCCCGAGGATTATCCCGTCGAGACGCTGAAGGGCAAGGCCGCCGAATTCGCCGTGACGGTGAAGGAAGTGAAGGTCCCGGCCGAAACCAAGATCGACGATGAATTCGCCAAATCGCTTGGCCTTGAAAGCCTCGACAAGCTCAAGGAGCTGATGAAGGATCAGGTCGAGCAGGAACTGAACGGCCTGACGCGCACCTATATGAAGCGCAAGCTGCTCGACCAGCTCGCCGCCGCGCACGACTTCGAAGTGCCGCCGACGATGGTCGAGGCCGAATTCGGCCAGATCTGGCAGCAGCTCGAACATGAAGCGAGCCACGAGGAAGATCCCGAGGCGGCGAAGGCCGAACTCGAAAAGGATCGCGACGAATATCATGCGATCGCGGTGCGCCGCGTCCGCCTGGGCCTGCTTCTGTCGGAAATCGGCCAGGCGAACGGCGTGCAGGTCAGCCAGCAGGAAATGCAGCGGCTGGTGATGCAGGCAGCGCAGCAATATCGCCCCGAAGAGCGCCAGCGCTTCGTCGAATATGTCCAGCAGGACGCGCTCGCCGCCGCGCAGCTCCGCGCCCCGCTTTATGAGGACAAGGTCGTCGACTTCCTGTTCGACAAGGCCGAGATCACCGACCGCGAAGTGACGCGCGAGGAAATCGAGGCGGCGATCGAGGCCGACGACGACGGCCATGTCCACGGTCCGGGCTGCGGCCACGATCACGACCATGACGCGAAGCCCGCCAAGAAGGCCGCGGCGAAAAAGCCCGCCGCCAAGAAGGAAGCGGTGAAGGAAGAAGCGGCCGAGGCGGCTCCCGCGAAGAAGGCGCCGGCCAAGAAGACCGCTGCCAAGGCCGATGCGGAGGAAAAGAAGCCCGCCGCGAAAAAGGCTCCGGCCAAGAAGACGGCCGCGAAGAAATAAGCTTCGCGCTGAACCTGTCGAAAAAGGCCGGGTGGAGGATGCTCCGCCCGGCCTTTTTCATTCTCTCCTTCTTCATTCCCGCGAAAGCGGGAACCCAGTTCAACCTATCGGACCGAACCCGAAATCCTCGGCAAGGTCGCGCCAGTCGGGATTGTCCTTTTCGATCAGTTCCAGCTTCCACGCGCGATTCCATTTCTTGACCCGCTTCTCGCGCTGGATCGCGGATTCCATCGTTGCGTGCTGTTCGAACCACATCAGCCGCTTCACGCCATATTCGCGTGTGAAACCGGGAATCAGCGCTTCGCGGTGCTGGTGGATGCGTTGAAGAAGGTTGGAGGTCACGCCGACATAGAGCGTGCCATTGCGCCGAGATGCGAGCAGATACACTGTTGGGCCAAAATCCTGTTGCGTCACGGGCGCTCCTGGGTTCCCGCTTTCGCGGGAATGACGGAGGGACGGGGGCAAATCATCGTCAAATCACATCCATATTGTAGCAATGCCAGCTGAAGATCGCCGCCGCGCCGCGATGCGGGCGCCAGGGTTCGGCGAGCGCGCGCGCCTGCTTTTCGGTCGGGCGCGATTCCAGCCCCAGGATGCGGCCGATCGCTTCCTGTACCGCCAGGTCGCCCGCGGGCCAGATGTCGGGCCGCCCTTCCGCGAACAGCAGATAGATTTCCGCCGACCAGCGGCCGATGCCCTTGATCCGGGTCAGCAACGCGATCGCCTCTTCGTCGTCGGCGGGCAGGGCGTCGAAATCCAGCTCGCCATCGAGGACCAGCTGCGCGAGGCTTTTGGCATAGCCCTGCTTCTGCCCCGACAGGCCGCAGGCGCGCAGCGCGTCGAATTCGGCCGCCGCGACGATTTCGGCCGGGCACCCCTCGCCGAAGGCAGCCTCCAGCTTGTTCCAGATCGAATTGGCGGCGGCGACGCTGACCTGCTGGCCGACGATGGTGCGCAGCAGCGTCGTATAGCCGCGTTCGCGGATGCGCGGCGGCGGATAGCCCGCGACGGCAAAGGCGCGTGCGAAATTGGCGTCGATGACCGCCAGCGCGTCGATTCCGGCCTGAAGCTGCTCGCTGCCGAAGCTCATCGCACATTCTCCTTTTGTTCCGATATCGCGTTAGCAGCGCTTGATTTGCCGCGCAACGCGGGACATAGGCCCTGCAACAGCAATAATGGGGACGAGCATGGCCAAGCTGATTGTGGTGACGCGCGACGGGACCGAGCACGAGATCGAAGGCGACACCAGCCTGACCGTGATGGAGAATATCCGCGACGCGGGCTTTGACGAACTGCTGGCGCTGTGCGGCGGCTGTTGCTCGTGCGCGACGTGCCATGTTCATGTCGAGGCGGGCGCCGGCGACGCCATTCCGCCGATGAGCGAGGATGAAAACGACCTGCTCGATTCGACCAGCGACCGCAGCGAAAATTCGCGCCTGTCGTGCCAGATTCCGTTCAGCGACGCGCTCGACGGGCTACGCGTGCGGATCGCCGAGGAAGACTAAGGACTCGTCGTCCCCGCGCAGGCGGGGACCGCTATCGG
>PHEM01000349.1 GCA_002842935.1 Alphaproteobacteria bacterium HGW-Alphaproteobacteria-13
CGCGGCGACGATCCGGGCCGTGACGGGGGCGTCGTTGGCGCGGCAATAGGCGAGCTGATTGGCAAAGGCGGCCCGCACGGCGGCAGGCCCTGCCGCGTGAATGTCGACGGTCGCGTGACGCTCGCTCATTGCCCTTTTTCCTGTCGCCGCCTATGTGCGCCTCGCTTATGCCCGAACCGATCATCTTTGCCATCCCCAAGGGACGCATCCTCGACGAGGCGCTGCCGCTGCTCGCGCGTGTCGGCATCGAACCCGCGCCGGACTTCTTCGACAAGAAAAGCCGCGCGCTGGTGTTCGGCACCAACCTGCCGCATATCTCGCTGATCCGCGTGCGCGCGTTCGACGTCGCGACCTTCGTCGCCCACGGCGCGGCGCAGCTCGGCATCGTCGGGTCGGACGTGATCGACGAATTCGCCTATTCGGAGCTTTACGCGCCCGTCGATCTCGGCATCGGCCACTGCCGCCTGTCGCTCGCGGGACCAGCGGACGCCGCGCCGCCGGGAATCGGCGCCAGCCATATCCGGGTCGCGACCAAATATCCCGCGACCACGCGCCGCTGGTTCGAAGGGCAGGGCATTCAGGCCGAATGCATCAAATTGAACGGCGCGATGGAGATTGCGCCGAAGCTGGGTCTCGCCTCGCACATCGTCGATCTGGTGTCGACGGGCCGCACGCTGGTCGAGAATGCGCTTTCCGAACAGACGGTGATCAGTCAGGTGTCGGCGCGGCTGATCGTCAACCGCGCCGCCTTCAAGCTGCGCTCGGCGGAGATTCCGGCGCTGGTCGAACGCTTCCGCGAGGCGGTCAGTGAAGCGGCTTGACGCCTCCGCCCCCGGCTTCGCCGCCGACTTCGCCGCGCTGGTCGACGACCGGCGCGAGAGCGCGTCCGATGTGTCGGCGGACGTCGCCGCGATCGTCGCGCGGGTGAAGGCGGAGGGCGATGCGGCGCTGGCAGACTATACGGCGCGTTTCGACCGCTTCGACCTCGATGCCAGCGGCTGGAGCATCTCGAAAGACGAATGCGCCGCCGCCTATGAAGGTCTTGCGCCCGAACTGCGCGACGCGCTGAACCTCGCGGCGGAGCGCATCCGCGCCTATCACGCGGCGCAATTGCCCGAGGATCGCGACTATCGTGACGCGGCGGGCGCGCGGCTGGGCGCGCGGTGGCGCGCGGTCGATGCGGCGGGGGTCTATGTCCCCGGCGGGCGGGCGGCCTATCCCTCGTCGGTGCTGATGAACATCCTGCCCGCCAGGGTCGCGGGCGTGGAACGCATCGTGATGGTCACGCCGACCCCGGACGGCGCGGTCAATCCCGCCGTCATGGCCGCCGCGCATATCGGCGGCGTCGATGAAATCTGGCGCGTCGGCGGCGCGCAGGCCATCGCGGCGCTGGCCCATGGCACGCCGCGAATCGCGCCGGTCGATGTCGTCACCGGTCCCGGCAACGCCTGGGTGGCGGAGGCGAAGCGCCAGCTTTACGGGGTCGTCGGCATCGACATGGTCGCGGGGCCGAGCGAGATCGTCGTCGTCGCCGATGCCCGCAACGACCCGCGCGTGATTGCCGCCGACCTCTTGAGCCAGGCCGAGCATGATCCGACCAGCCAGTCGATCCTGTTCACCGACGATGCGGCGTTCGGCGATGCGGTCGCGGCGGCGGTCGCGGCGATCATCCCGACGCTGGGCACCGCCGCGACGATGGCGACGAGCTGGGACGCCCATGGCGCGATCATCCTCGTGCCGACGCTGGCCGACGCGATTCCCCTGTGCGACCGGCTCGCGCCCGAACATCTCGAACTCGCGGTCGATGCGGGCGAGGCCGATGCGCTGTTCGCGCACGTGCGTCACGCGGGTTCGGTCTTCCTCGGCCGCCAGACGCCGGAAGCGATCGGCGACTATGTCGCCGGTCCCAACCATGTGCTGCCGACAGGCCGCCGCGCGCGTTTTTCGAGCGGGCTGTCCGTCACCGACTTCATGAAGCGCACCAGCTTCCTCGCGCTCGACGATGCGGCGCTGGCCGCCATCGGCCCGGCGGCGGTCGCGCTGGCGGAGGCGGAGGGGCTGCCCGCCCATGCGCTTAGTGTACGAAACAGGTTGCAATCAGGCCCTCTTTGATCCTCCCTATTCGTCATCCCGGCGAAGGCCGGGATCTCGACCTTGCATCGTAACGCAGCGGTGAGATCCCGGCCTTCGCCGGGATGACGGTTTAAGATAAAGCAGAAGTTGATGAACAAACGCGCCCAATCCCGCTCCGCCGCCCGGCTCGCCGCCGTACAGGCGCTCTATCAGCATGAGATGGAGGGCACGCCGGTCGCGCAGCTCGTCCACGAATTCCACCGGCACCGGATCGGCGCGATCATCGAGGACGCCGAATATGCGGAGGCCGACGTTCCTTTCTTCGACGATCTTGTGAAAGGCGCGCTGGCGCGGGCGGGCGAGATCGACGCCGCGATTACCGCGCGCCTCGCGAGCGGCTGGACGATGGACCGGCTCGACCGGACGATGAAGGCGATATTGCGCGCGGGCGCCTATGAACTGATCGCGCGCGGCGACGTGCCGGTCGGCGCGGTGGTCAGCGAATATGTCGATGTCGCCAAGGCCTTTTTCGACGGCCGCGAGGCGGGATTCGCCAACGGGCTGCTCGACGCGATCGGCAAGGATGTGCGCGGAACCAGCGCCTGACATCTCCGTTCGTGTCGAGCGAGAGGGTAGCATGAGCGAAGCCGAATTCATCGCGCGCCTGCGCGCTATCGCCACCGATCCCGCCGCGCGCGGGCTGGCCGACGATGCGGCGGAGTGGCAGGGGCTGGTCCTGACGCACGACATGATCGTCGAGGGCGTCCACTTCCTGCCCGACGACACGCCGCAGGACGTCGCGTGGAAGCTGGTCGCCGTCAACCTGTCCGACCTTGCCGCCAAGGGGGCGGAGCCGGTCGGCGTCCTCGTCGGCTACAGCCTGGGCGATGCGGCGTGGGATGCGGCTTTTGCCGAGGGACTCGCGCTGGTGCTCGGCCGTTTCGGCGTCGCCTTGCTCGGCGGCGATACGGTGCGGGGACCGCGGGGCGCGCCGCGCAGCTTCGGACTCACCGCCATCGGCCGCGCGCCGCCGGGCGGGGCGCCGGCGCGCGGCGGGACGCGGCCCGGCGACCAGCTGTGGGTGACGGGCAGCATCGGCGACGCGGGTCTTGGCCTGGCGATGCGGCTGGGGCAGGCGGCGGCGGACGAGACATGCTTGGCCGCCTATCGCCGCCCACAGCCGCAACTGGCGCTGGGGCGGGCCGTCGCGCCGCATGTCCATGCGATGATGGACGTATCGGACGGCCTGCTGATCGACGCAGGGCGCATGGCGGAGGTGAGCGGATGCCGGATCGAACTGCTGATGGAGGCGGTGCCCTTGTCGGCGGCGCTGCTGGCGGTGCGGCCCGACGGGCTGGACACGCGGC
>PHEM01000011.1 GCA_002842935.1 Alphaproteobacteria bacterium HGW-Alphaproteobacteria-13
GCGCCGCCTGATTCCCGCCCGCCAGCGCGTCATAGAGCGTGCGCGCCGGTTCCTGTCCGGCACAGACGATCACCGTATCGACGTCGAACAGCAGCGGCTCGCCGTTCACCAGCGCGTGCAGGCCGTCGTCGTCGATCCGGAGATATTCGACGCCGCCGATCATCTTCACGCCGCGCCGCTGAAGCGTCAGGCGGTGCGTCCAGCCCGTGGTGCGGCCCAGCGTCTTGCCGAGCGCCGAGGTCTTGCGCTGAAGCAGCGTGACGTCGCGGCCGTTCGAGGCGACTTGCGGCTCGACGCCCGTGACGCCGCCGCGCGGATGGCCCTGGAAATCGATGCCCCATTCGCGCGCGAAGATGTCGATGTCGAGCGCGGCGGAGGTGCCGCTGTGCGTGATCAGCTCCGCAACGTCGAAGCCGATGCCGCCCGCGCCGATGATCGCGACCTTCTGTCCGACCTCGGCCTTGCCGGCAATGACGTCGATATAGCCGACCGCCTTGGGATGATCGATGCCGGGCAGGTCCAGCTGGCGCGGCTCGATGCCCGTCGCGACGACGATCTCGTCATAGCCCGCATCGGCCAGCATCGCGGCATCGACCGCCGTGCCCAGCCTCAGCTCGACGCCGTGCAGGTCGATCATGCGCCGGAAATAGCGCAGCGTTTCGTAAAATTCCTCCTTGCCGGGAATCCGCTTGGCCAGATTGAACTGGCCGCCGATCTCCTCGCCCTTGTCGAACAGCGTGACGCGGTGTCCGCGTTCGGCGGCCAGCGTCGCGCAGGCCAGCCCCGCCGGTCCCGCGCCGATGACGGCGATGCGCTTCGGCTGCTCCACGGGGCGCAGCGCGAGATGTGTCTCGCGGCACGCGCGCGCGTTGACGAGGCACGAGGTCTCCTGCCCCGTGAACGTATGGTCGAGGCACGCCTGGTTGCAGCCGATGCAGGTGTTGATTTCATCCTCGCGCCCCTCGCGCGCCTTGTTCACCAGCTCCGGGTCGGCCAGCATCGGCCGCGCCATCGACACGATGTCGGCGTCGCCGCGCGCCAGCACCGCCTCCGCGACGTCGGGCATATTGATGCGGTTGCTGGTGATCAGCGGGATCGACACATGCTTGCGAAGCCGCCCGGTCACCTGCGCGAAGGCGGCGCGCGGCACCATCGTCGCGATCGTCGGCACGAAACTTTCGTGCCAGCAAAAGTGCGTGCTGAGGACGTCGACGCCTTCATTCTCCAGCGCCTGCGCGAGCGACACTACTTCGTCCCACGCCATGCCGCCTTGCAGCATGTCCATCGCGGCGATGCGGAAGATCAGCAGGAAGTCGGGACCGACCGCCGCGCGGACGCGGCGCACGACCTCCAGCGCAAAGCGCATCCGGTTCTCCCAGCTTCCACCCCAGCGGTCCGTGCGCTGGTTGGTCTTTTCAACGAGGAACGTGGAAATCAGATAGCCCGCCGACCCGATGATCTCGACACCGTCATAGCCCGCCTCCCGCGCCAGCGCCGCGCAATGGATGAAGGCGGCGATCTGTTCCTCGATCCCCGCTTCGTCGAGTTCGCGCGGGACATAGGCGCCGATGCGCGACTTGATCGCCGACGGTGCGACGCAGTCGGGCGTCTGGGCGAGCGGGCCGGTGTGAAGGATCTGCATGCAGATTTTCACGTCCGGATCGGCGCCGTGGACGGCGTCCGTGACTTGCCGGTGCATCGCCACTTCGGACGGTTCCGACAGCTTGGCCCCGCGCCCGGCGCAGGGATGCGGCGCGATGCCGCCGGTGATGATCATGCCGACGCCGCCGCGCACGCGCTCGACGAAATAGGCCGACAGCCGGTCGCCCGCGTCGGGAACATCCTCCAGCCCCGTATGCATCGAACCCATCAGGATGCGGTTCTTCAGCCGGTGCGCACCGATCCGAAGCGGGCTGAAGACATGGGGGTAACGGTCGGCGGTCATGCGGGGCAGTCCTCTCCATCGTGCTAAACAGCGTTTAGTTGTTGCGTAGCGAACACCGTTCACTATGACAAGAGGCGATGGCCGTGCCCCTGAAACCCGAACAGGTTCGCGACGTTCGCGAACGGATAAGGCGCATTGCCGAGCGGCGGATGGCCGACCGGGGCATGGCGGGCCTGTCGCTGCGCGCGATCGCGGAAGGCCGAATTGCTCGCGGCGACGCGCGCCGCCGCCTATAACCGCTTCGCGGACCGGATCGAGGCGGCGCACGCCAGTTCGCCAGACCCTTGGGCGCGGTCGCGCGCGATCGGCGAAGCCTATGTCGCCTTCGCCTTCGACGAGCCTGCGGCCTATAAGCTGATCTTCGCCTATGAACAGGACGAGGCGGACAAGACCGACGAACTGCGCGCGGCCGAGCGGCGATCGCAACGGACGCTGACGCGCTATGTCACCGAAATGGTCGCGGCGGGGCTGCTGGAAGGCGATCCCGAAATCCTCGCCCATGTCTATTGGGCGGCGCTGCACGGGCTGGTCGTGCTGCAGATGGCGAACAAGCTGACCCGTGCCCCGTCCTTCGAGGCGATACGCCACGCCTCGAACCGCCTCATCACGCGCGGCGCGCTGCCGGTGGACAAAGCCGAGGGGCGGCCGCCTACGAGAAAACCGCACGAAATCTGAATCCCCGTATCCCCGAGCGAAGACGAGAGGTTCGTTCGAGCGGAGCGAGAACCGCAGCGCCCGCAGCCTCGACTTCGCTCGGCAAAGCCCCTCGTCTTCGCTCGGGGATACGGTTTGGATTTTGCGGAACGCGTGCTCAGGCCGCTTGCTGTTGCTGCACCCCATATTTGCGCATCTTCTCGATCAGCGTCGTGCGCTTGAGCGTCAGCAGGCGCGCGGCTTCGGAAATGATGCCGTCGGCAAGGTCGAGCGCGACGTGGATCTGTTCCAGCTCGATCGTCTCGATCTCGCGCTTGAGGTCGATGGGGCGGCCCGGCGCGGGCGTCTTTGCGTGCGGTCCCGGCACGGCATGATCGTCCGCGAACAGCGGCATCGCGGCAGGCGCGGCCGCAGCGGGACGGCGCGGCGCCGTGGGGTTGAGCAGCACGGCGACATCGTCGGCGCCCAGCGTCTCGCCGCCATGCAGGACGCCGGCACGCTCGACAAAATTGCGGAGTTCGCGGACATTGCCCGGCCAGCCGTGCTGCATCAGCAGCGTCATCGCCGCATCGTCATAGCGGCATTTGGCGTCGGCAGGCATGTTGCGCTGGAAATGGCGGATCAGCGCGGGAATATCCTCGACGCGGGCCGCGAGACTCGGCACCTGGAGTACGACGACGCCCAGGCGGAAGAACAGGTCTTCGCGGAACTTGCCTTCGGCGATCGCGGCGTCGAGGTCCTGATGCGTCGCGGAGATGACGCGAACGTCGATCGCGCGCATCTCGCTGCTGCCGACGCGGACGATCGTGCGATCCTCCAGCACGCGCAGCAGCTTGACCTGCATGTCGAAGCGCATGTCGCCGATTTCGTCTAGGAACAAGGTGCCGCCCTCGCTCGCCTCGAAATGGCCGATGCGGCGGGCGTGGGCGCCCGTGAAGCTGCCCTTTTCGTGGCCGAACAATTCGGATTCGATCAGGTCGGCGGGAATGGCGCCGCAGTTGATCGCGGAAAAGGGCTTCGCGGCGCGCGCGCCTTCGTCATGGATCGCGCGGGCGACCAATTCCTTGCCCGAACCCGACGGTCCGCACAGCATGACCGACGCATTCGACCGCGCGACGCGGCGGATCATTTCGCGCAGGCTCCGCACCGCGGGACTGTTGCCGATGATCAGTGTTTCGAGCCTGCCCTGGCCGTTATTGTCTTGCCCCACCACGGTCATTTTCGTTCGTCTCCACCGCGCCCCCCAGATCGGCGCTCTTTGATGAAACTTAAAATCGACGAAAATGGTTAACGAAAGTTTATCCACGGGCGTGCCTTCGCCCCAAAAGGCGAATCATTTGGCATCTTGGCGAGAATCCTCGCGAAAATCCAAGACTTGGGATTAAGGCAAACTCATATCAATGTTAATTTAATCACGGTCGCGCCAGCCGAGCGTGATCGAGATTCGCCGGTTGCGCGGGTCAAGCTGGTCGGAGGGAACATAGGGTTCGCGGTCGGCGACGCCCTCTATGCGGGAAAAGCGCTCGGACTTTATGCCGCGAAACTCGAAATATTGGCGCGTCACTTCGGCGCGCTCGACCGACAGGCGCCAATTGTTGGTTCCCGACTTCGCCGACCAGGGCGCGCTGTCGGTATGGCCGCGAATCAGCAGCCGGTTCGGCAGTTCGGCGAGCGGCTGGACAAGCTCCGCGAACAGGCGCGCGCCTGCGGGCGTCAACTGGCTGGAGCCGATCGCGAACATCGACAGGTCCGCGTCGTCGACGACATCGATCCGCATCCCTTCCGCCGTTTCCGTGAAGCGCAGGTTGCGCGCCAGACGCCTCAGCTCGCTTTTCTGCTCCATGCGGTCGTGCAGCGTCTTGGCGGCGAGCTGGAACTGCTCGCGCTCGCGCTCGCGCCCCGACGCTTCCTTGGGACCGCCGACGACGTCGCGCGGAATGGTGATGGAGCGCGAGCCGGTCTGACTCGCGCGGTTTGGATAATTGTCGGCCGCGACGATCGAATCGCCGCCGAACATGCCGTTGGAGCCGGCGCTTTCCTGCTTGGTGTTGACGATCGTCGGCGCGAAATAGTCGGCGAGCGCCTTGCGCTGCTTCTCGGTCGTCGCGCCGAGCAGCCACATCAGCAGGAAAAAGGCCATCATCGCCGTCACAAAGTCGGCATAGGCGACTTTCCACGCCCCGCCGTGATGCGCGGCGTGGCCCTGCTCGATCACTTTCTTGACGATGATCGGCCGCGGCGGCGTGTTGGGACGCGCGGCCATCAGCGACCGCGCATTCCATCAAAGACCTCGGCAAAGCTCGGCTGGTTGGCGTGATCGACGCCCGAGCGCGCGGCCTCGATCACCAGCGGCTGCGGATGGCCGTGCAGCGAGGCGATGATGAGCTGTTTCACGGTCTGATAGATGGCGGCATCGCTTTCGATCACGGTGCGCGCGCGCGTCGCGAACGGGCCGACCAGGCCATAGGCGAGCAGCACGCCCAGGAAAGTGCCGACCAGCGCCGACCCGATCATCGCACCCAGGATCGCGGGCGGCTGGTCGATCGAACCCATGGTCTTGACGACGCCCAGCACCGCCGCGACGATGCCCAGCGCGGGCAGCGCGTCGGCCAGGCTCTGAAGCCCGTCGGCGGGCTTGATCGCATGGTGATGGTGGGTTTTCAGCGCATTATCCATGACGTCCTCGACCGCGTGCGGATCGAGCGTGCCCGACGACACGACGACGAGCCGCAGCGTATCGCAGATCAGGTGGACGAGCGTCTCGTCCTTCAAAAGCTTTGGATATTGCTGAAAGATCGGCGAATTGGCCGGGTCCTCGATATGCGGTTCGACCGCGACCGGCCCTTCGGTCCGCATCATCTTCATCAGCGTCGAGACGAGCAGGATGCAGTCGAGATAATCGGCCTTCTTGTACGTCGGCCCCTTGAACACCTTGCCGAGTCCCCCGGCCAGCGCCTTCAGGTCCTTGCCCGAATTGCCGATGATCAGCGAACCGATCGCGGCGCCGCCGATGATCAGCATCTCGTGCGGCAGCGCGTGCATCACGGGTCCCAGATTGCCGCCCGTCAGCGCGAAACCCCCGAAGACCAGCAAGAGCAGGACGATGATGCCGACGACGGGAAACATGCGAGACCAACTCCAATCGGGCGCGCGCTGGCCCGGCAAATCAGGGACGTCTTTATGCTTAACGGCAGCAGGGCCGCGAAGTTGAAGGGGATCAGTTCAAAATATCGAACAAGGTCTGACGGTTGATCTTCGCAAAGGCCGCCTGCGCGGCGGAAAGCGTCAGATCCTGGGCGTTGAGCTGCGCGATCGCAACCGACAGATCCGTGTCCTCGATCGCCGAACGTTCCTCGGCGATCGCGATTCCCCGCACCTTCAGCGAATCGTCGATCCGTTCGAGGCGCGACGCCGACAGGCCGAGCGCGGCATGCTGGTCGGCGACATGCGTGACCGATGCGGAAAGCGCGGTCAGCGCATCGCCCATGCCCGCGCTGTCGCCCGCCGCGACCGCCGCCGCCGCGTCGCGCAGCCCCGTCGACAGCGCGTTGCCGCCCATCACGAAGATGTCGGCGGCCGAGGGGACGGGCGCGAAGCTGACGTCCGAATCGAACCGGACGACGCGCGCGGTCCCGGCCGCGAACAGCGGCTCGCCATTCGCGTCGCGCGTCATCGCCAGCGCGTCGAGTTCGTCCGCGATCGCACTGAGTTCGGCGGCGATGGTCGCGCGGTCGGCTGGACTGGCGGTGTCGCTCGACGCCGACAGCGTCAGTTCGCGCGCGCGCGTGAGCAGGTTTCCGGCGGACTTGAGCACGCCGTCGGCCTGCAACACCTGCGCCTGCACGCTGTCGATGTTGGCGGCCCAGGCGGTCATGCTGGCCTGCGTCTTGCCGATCGTCGCGATCCGCCGCGCCGCGACCGCGTCGTCGGACGCCCGCAGCAGTTTCTTGCCCGAGGAGATCTGGATCTGCGTGCGTTCGAGCTGGTCGGCCAGCTTCTGCTGGCGCGAAATCTCACGCGTCATGCGATTGCCCACGGCGTTGATCATGGCCCGTGTCCTCCTAGAACGAATTCAGCAGCGTCTGCATCGTCTCGCGCGAGACCTGGATCACGCGCGCCGCGGCCTGATAGGCCTGCTGGAAACGCAGCAGGTCCGCCGCCTCCCGGTCGAGATCGACTTCGCTGACGGCGCTGCGCGCGGCCCACGCACCCTCGGCGCGCGTCGCGGCGGCGGCATCGTGCGCGCGCGCGGACGCGGTCGCTTGCGCCTGCGTGGCGAGATGGCCCGACCAGCGCGCCTCGGGATCGTTCGCCCCGCGCAGCGCGCCGAAACTGAGCATGTTGCCGCTTGTCCCCGACGCGTCGGCCGCCGCGACCTGAGCGGTCGTCAGCGATACGGCGGTCAGCGTCGCCGCCGTCGTGCCCGTGAACAGCGCCGCGCCCGGATTGCCGTTCGCGTCGAGACCCGCCTGGTGCGCGGCGTTGAGCTGGCCCGCGAAATCCGCCGCCAGCGTGTCGAGCGCGGCGCGCTGGTCGGCGACATGGTTCGCCGCCTCCGCCTGCCCTGCGAGCGAACCCGTGGTAATGGCGAGCGGCGCCCCGCCGACGCTGTAGGACAGGCGGCCATCGGCGTCCGTGCTGACCGAAATCGGTGTCACGACGCCGCCGCCGACCAGCAGGTCGCCCGAACCGCTGGCGCGCAGCGTCACGGCGCCTTTGGCGTCGAACGTCGCCGAAACCCCGGCCTGCGCCGACAGTTCGTCGAGCAGGCGGTCGCGCTGGTCGAGCAGGCTCGCTTCGTTGGTCGTGCCCGCCCGCGCCTTGCGAAGGCCGATGTTGATCTGTTCCAGCGCCTCCAGATTGGCGTTGAACGCGGCGACTTCGCTCGTCGCCGCGCCGCTGATGCCATCGGCCATGGAGGATAGCTGCCCCGCCGCGCTGCGAAAGCCCGACGCGATATCGTCGGCGGCTTGCAGGAACTGCGCGCGCAGCGTCGGGTTCGACGGATCGGCCGTCAGCATGTCGGCGGTCGTGAACAATGTGGTGAGACCGGTCGTGATGCCGTTGCCGTCGTCGCTGAGCGCGCCCTCGACCTTTTCGAGCCAGCCGAGCCGCGTCGCCGCGCGCTCCGCATCGCCCGAAGAGATACGCGCATCCTCGATCAGCCAGCGATCGACCGAACGGCTGACGCCCTGAATCTCGACGCCGCCGGGATTGACGGTGGTGCGATAGAGGATCGACGAGCCGCCGGTCACGCCCTCGGTCAGGTTCAGCTCGCGCCGCGCATAGCCCGGCGTCTGCGCATTGGCGACATTGTCGGCGACCGTTCCCAGCGCCTTCGAATAGGCGCGCAGGCCGCTATAGCCGATGGCGAGAAGGTCGCTCACTGCCCGTCTCCGCCCGCGTGGCCCGATGCGCCGCTGAATTGCCGCTCGACAAGGTCGGCGATGCCGAACTGCCGCATCGCCGCGATCGAATCGGCCATGCGGGCGTCGCCCATCTCGCGGAAGGTGTCGGTCGCGCTCGACCCGAACAGATCGTCGCCCAGCTTCGCCTGACGCATCGAGGCGAGCATCTGGCGCAGGATCACGGCCTCGAACGCCTGCGCCGCCTTGCGCAGCTCGGCGCCGTCGCCGCCAGCCGCGCCCGCCGGAGCGGAGGCGGCGCCGGAAAAGGAAATAGGTGCCGTCATATGATCACCAGTTCCGCTGTGAGCGCGCCGGCCTGGCTCAGCGCCTCTAGGATGGCGACAAGGTCGCCGGGGGGAACGCCGATGCGGTTGATCGCATCGACCAGTTCGGAAAGCGATGCCGTGGAGTTCATCATCATCACCGGCCGATAGGGCTGATCGATCTCGATCGCGCTCGACTGTTCGATGGCGGTCGTGCCGCGGCTGAAGGGGGCAGGCTGGACAACGGTCGGCGACTCCTTGATCGAGACGGTCAGCTTTCCTTGCGTGACCGCCGCGGTCCCGACGCGGACCGCGCCATTGATAACGACCGTACCCGTGCGCGCATTAACAATTACTTTTGCCGGAGGGTCGGCGCGGACCACGTCCAGATTCTCGATTCGGGACATCAGCCGCATCCGATCGTCGCCGCTGCCATAGGCGCGAATGGCGATGCTGGCCCCGTCGATCATCACGGCATTGCCGGGTCCGACCGCGCGGTTGATCGCATCGGTGACGCGCTGCGCGTTCGTCGCGTCGAACTGGTGCAGGTTGAACGTCAGCTGGTCGCCCTGGGCAAAGCCCGTGTCGACCGCGCGCTCGATTGTCGCGCCGTTCGCGATACGGCCGCTCGACGGCACGTTGACGGTCAGCTTCGACCCGTCAGCGGCATCGACGCCGAGTCCGCCGATCACCAGATTGCCCTGCGCCATCGCGTAAATCTGTCCATCGGCGCCATAGAGCGGCGCCAGCACCAGCGTGCCGCCGCGCAGCGACTTGGCCTTGCCGATCGCCGACACGGTGATGTCGAGGCGCTGGCCGGGCTTTGCGAACGGCGGCAGTTCGGCGGTGACGAGCACGGCGGCGGCATTCTTCAGCGACGGATTGACCCCCTGCGGCAGCGTCAGGCCGAACCGCGACACGGCGCCCTTCATGCCCAGCGTCGAATAATCGAGGCTGTCGTCGCCCGTCCCCGCGAGACCGACGACAAGGCCATAGCCCGTCAGCTGGTTCGCGCGCAGGCCCTGGAACTGGCCCATGTCCTTGATGCGCTCCGCGTGCGCCGGGGCGGTGAAGGCCGTCAACAGCAGGGCGAGGAAGGCGAGGAAGGGAAAACGCTGAAGCACGGCCAAATCCTTTTAGAAGGGGCTGATCATCGAGAAGAAACGCTGGAGCCAGCCCTGGCGGCTGGCGCGGGCGATCTCGCCCTTGCCGACGTAGCGGATGTTGGCGTTGGCGACGCGCGTCGACAGCACGCGGTTGTCGGGGCTGATATCGACCGCGCGGACGAGACCCGATATCTGGACACGCTCGTCGCCGCGATTGAGCGTCAGCATCTTCTCGCCCCGCACCAGCATCGTGCCGTTCGGATAGACTTCCGCGACGGTGACGCTGACTTCGCCCGACAGCGCGTTGGACTGCGACGCGTCGCCCTTGCCCTTGAACTGCTGATCCCCGCCCATGCCGATGTCGCTGGGGTTGAAGATCGACAGCGGGCCGGTCGTCGGCGGCGACAGGCCGACATTGCCGTTGCGCTGCGTGCTGGCGGCGTTGCTTTTCGACGCGTTCATGCGTTCGACGAGCTGGATGGTGATGATGTCGCCGACCGCGCCCGCGCGACCCCCCGAAGTGAGCGGCACATAGCCGCTCTGGAAGATCGAGCCGTTGGCGGGCGGCGGAGCCGGCGGAGCCGGCATCGTCACCGCGAAGCTGTCGTCCACCTTCTTCTTTTTCGCGTGCGCGGCGGGCGCCAGCGCGAGCGACAGGACCAGCGCGCCGGCGCCGATCAGCCTAGAGATTCTGTGCGGCATTGCGGAGCATCTCGTCACTGGCCTGGATCATCTTCGAATTGACCTCATAGGCGCGCTGCGTTTCGATCATGTCGACCAGTTCCTCGACGACATTGACGTTCGATCCTTCCAGCATCCCGCTGCGCAGCGACCCGCGGCCGTCCTCGCCCGGCGTGCCGACCTGCGGCGCGCCGGAGGCGAGCGTCTCGACCAGCAGATTGTCGCCGATCGCCTGCAACCCCGCCGGATTGACGAAGCGCGCCAGTTCGATGCGGCCCAGTTCGGTCAGACCGCCGGTGCCCGGAACGGTCGCCGTCACGGTGCCGTCGTCGCCGATGGTCACGCCCGTCGCATCGTCGGGAATCTGAATCTGCGGGATCAGCGGCTTGCCGTCATAGGTGACCATCGTCCCTTCCGGCGTGCGGCTGAAATTGCCCGCGCGGGTATAGCCGATGCGACCGTCGGGCATTTCGATCTGGAAATAGCCCGCGCCGCTGATCGCGATGTCCAGCCCGTTGCCGGTAGTCTGCATCGGCCCGCCGGTGTCGATGCGCGTCGTGCCCTCGATCGCGACGCCGGTGCCCAGGTTCAGGCCGACGGCATAGCGGTTCTGCGCCGACGAGGGCGCGCCGGGCGCCGTCATGACCTGATAGGCCAGCGTCTCGAAATTGGCGCGGTCGCGCTTGAAGCCGGTCGTGTTGACGTTGGCGAGGTTGTTCGCGACCACCTGCATCCGAAAGCTTTGCGCATCCAGTCCGGTTCGCGCGACGTGCAAGGCACCGAAGCTCATTTTCCTGTCTCCTTAACGGGGAAGCTGCATCAAATTGGCGGTCGCGCTGTCCATGTCGCGCGCGTCGCCGATCATCTTCAATTGCTGGTCCCAGCGGCGGCTGGCCTCGATCATCTCGACCAGCGCCGCGGTGGCGGACACGTTCGATCCCTCGATCGAGCGCGTGATCAGCCGTGCCTCGGGATCGTCGGGCAGGATGCCGCCGCCCTTGACGCGGAACAGGCCGTCCAGCCCCTTGACCACGTCCGAACCCGCAGGGCTTGCCAGCCGCAGCCGGTCGACCTCGACCGGGTTCTGCGGATCGCCGCCCGTGGGGACGATCATCACGTGCCCTTCGGTGTCGATATGGATCGAATCGGCGGGCGGGATGGTCAGCGGACCTTGCGTGCCCTGCACGGGATGGCCGTCGCCCGTGGTCAACAGACCGCTGGACGACAGCATCAGGTCGCCGCGCCGCGTATAGGCTTCCTCGCCGTTCGGCGCCTGCACCACCAGCAGCGCGTCGGCCTGCATCGCGATGTCGAGGTCGCGGCCCGTCTGGACGACGGTGCCCGCGCGCATGTCGGCGGCGATCACCTCTTCCGACGGCATCGAGCGCGAATCATGCCCCACGCCGTCGAGCCACAGCGCCTGCGACTTGGCGATTTCGGCGCGAAAGCCCGGCGTCTGCGCGTTGGCGAGATTGTTCGCCGTCGATGTCTGCCGGGCCTGCGCGGCCCGCATCGCGGTGAGGCTGGTATAGATCAGGCGGTCCATCTTATGCTCCGGCCGACAGCGCGGCTATGCTCAGGTGCGGATGTTCATGACGGTCTGGGTCAGCGTCGACGCGCCCTCGATCGCCTTGGCATTGGCCTGGAAATTGCGCTGCGCCGCGATCAGCATCACCAGTTCCTCGGTGATATCGACGTTCGAGCGTTCGAGCGCGTTCGACTTGATCGCGCCCATCGGACCCGTGGAGGCGGAACCGATGGTCGGCGGACCGCTTGTGCCCGTCGATTGCCAGTGCGCGCTGCCGATGGGGCGCAGCCCCTCCGTCGCCGGGAAAGTCGCCATCGCCACTTTGCCGACCATCTGGTGCTCGCCGTTCGCGAAGGTCGCGGTGACGAGACCGTCGAGACCGATGTCGACACCAACCAGCGCCGAATCCGGGTCCGAAGGCGCGCCCGTGGGCAGCACGAAGTCGGTCAGGCCGCCCAGCGTGCTGTTGGTGACATTGCCGTCGGCATCGACCGGCAGCAGTTGCAGCTTGGCGCCCGTCAGGTCCACGACATGCCCGTCTTCGGTGGGTGAAAACGTGCCGTTGCGGGTATAGCTGATATCGTTGCGCGGCGGACCGCCCTTGACGACGAACATGCCTTCGCCCGCGATCGCCATGTGGAGCGTATTTTCGCTCGATTCCACCGGGCCTTGCGAGAATTGCTGGACGATGCCGTCCAGCTTCTGGCCGGAACCGGCGACGGTGCGCGTCGATTGCGTCGGCGACTGCACGAAGACGTCGCCGAAATGCGCGGTGCTGCGCTTGAAGCCCGTCGAGCTGGAGTTGGCGATATTGTTCGAGATGACCGACATGTCGGTCTGGGCGCCCTTCAGGCCCGAAAGCGACGTATAGAATGACATGGACTTATCCTTCTTCGCTGGTGATGACGTCGGCCGGCACCGCGGTCGCTGTCTTGATGTCTTGCAAAAGCGCGGTCTGCGCCTTCAGCTGGTCGGAAATCTGCTGAAGCGTCGTGTTCGTCTCCGAAATCCCCGCGAGGCTGGAGAATTGCGCCATCTGCGCGACCATCTGCTGGTTATCGACGGGGTTGAACGGGTCCTGCTGCGTCAGCTGCGCCGTCATCAGGCGCAGGAAGTCGCTCTGGCCCATCTGGTTGCCGCTGTTCTGGGCCAGGATCGGCACGCCGTTGACGGAAGAATTGCCGGTTATCGCTGTCGTCATCTTACTGTCCCAACCGCAGCGTTTCGTTGATCAGGCCCTTTGCGGTTTCCAGGACCTGGACGTTGTTCTGATACTGGCGGGCGGTCTCGACCATCTCGACCAGTTCGGCGGCGCTATCGACCGCGGCTTCCCACACATTGCCCTCTGCATCCGCGAGCGGATTGCCGGGGTCGTATTTCTTGGTCGGCGTCATGTTCGACTGCGTGACGCGATCGACCTGCACCGTCGCGCGGCCCTGCGCGTCCATCACGGTCCGGAACACCGGCTTCATCGAGCGGAAGGCCTGCGCCTCGCTGCCCGACACGGCCCCGGCATTGGCGAGGTTCGACGCCGTGGTGTTCAGCCGGACGAGCTGCGCCGACATCGCGCGGCCACTGATGTCGAAGACGGAGAAATTGCCGTTGCTCATCGTCATTCGCCCTTGATCGCGCGCGTCAGCGTGTTGACGCGGCCGGACAGGAAAGAGAGGCTCGACCGATAGGCGAGCGCATTTTCGGCGAAGGCGGTCTGCTCGGTCGCCATCTCGACCGTGTTGCCGTCGAGCGACGATTGCGTGGGTATCCGATAGCGCGTCGCGCCTTCCATCGCGCCTTCGATACCGCCGCCTTGGCGGGCGGCGTCGAGCGCCTTGGCGAAATCCAGGTCGCGCGCCTTGTAATTGGGCGTCGCGGCGTTGGCGATGTTCGACGCGAGCAGCATCATGCGCTGGTTGCGCAGCTGAAGCGCCGCCGCGTGCATCCCAAAGAGCTTTTCGGTTGCCATCTTCCTTCGTCCTTCTGTCGCGGCCCGCAGGCACGCGGAAAAACACCAAGGCATGATGCAATCACCGTGCCAAAAGAATTTTATCCATGATTTCCAACGATATGACCCATGGCGGCAAGGAGCGGGTCCCTACCGCGTCAAAATTCCGACATTCGCCATGCGTCCTGCACGCCGCGCCGCGGAAAAGCGCGATTGGCACGCATCGTGCAGATCGTCCCGCGATCATTTGCACCAAGGGAGACACCTCCATGCGCCGTGGGATTATCGCCAGCCTGACACTGTTCGCCGCCACCGCCGCGCCCGCCGCGACGGCACAGCAGGCGACGCAGGACTGGCAGACGGTCGATATGCTGACGCAGGCCGTCGCCGGGGCGATGGGCCGCACCGCCGTGCCGATCGACCGCCGCATCGTGCTGGCGTCCTGTCCCGAACAGCCGGCGATCTCCGCGCTCGACGCGCAGGCGCTCGCCGTCCGCTGCCCGTCGCTCGGCTGGCGGCTGCGCGTGCCGTTGCTGGGCGCGCCAGACAACGGCGCGGCCGACAATATGACAGCGGCGCCCGCGCGCCAGACCCGCCCCGCCGCCGCACCCGTGATACGGCGCGGCGACAATGTCCGCGTCAGCATCGACACGGCCAGCTTCTCGATCGGCTATGCCGCCGTCGCGACGCAGGACGGCGGCGTCGGCGACACCATCGCCCTGCGCGGGGCCGACGCGAAGAATCTGCTCAGCGCGACCGTCGTCGGTCCCGGCCGGGCGCGGATCATCGACTGATTCCGGCGCCCGCACACCGTTTTCCCGACCCACCCCAGCCCGGCGGCTGTCGATTTTCCGACACCGCCGGGCCTTTTTTTCATCTTTTTTCGGCCTCGCCTTAATAAGCCGCGCCGCCGACCGTTAAAGCTGTCTGAACAGGCCGTCACTTTTTCGACGGCGGCGATGGAGGCAAAGATGGCGAGTGACGACAAAATCACTCAAGTCGGCAGCATCGGCCGGACGAGTCCGGTTCGGAGTGTCGCGAGCCGGACCGATACGGCGGCGCCCACGGCGACGCGCGTGGCCGAGACGGCCCCCGCACCGCTGCCCGTCGCACGGCTGATCGGCCTGGCGCGGGAACTGAGCGAACAGCCGCCGCCGGTCGACCATGCGCGCATATCGGCGCTGCGCAACGCGATCGCGAACGGCGCCTATGCCGTCGATGCGGCGCTGGTCGCAAAGGCGGTCACGCACTTCTATCGCGGCGGCGGCGGCGAGACCGCCTGATGCTGGCCGGACTGGACGAAGTGCAGGCGCGGCTCGACGCGCTGACCGGCGCGCTGGGCGGGCAGGATGCCGGCGCGATCATCGCCGCGACCGAGGCGCTGGCGGCGGCCGTCGTCCCGCTGGGCGACGCGGAGATCGCGCGCGACCAGGCGCCGCGCGCACAGACGCTGATCGGCAGCACGCTGGCGCAGCTGGAGGCCGCGGCGATCCGCGTCAACATCCTGAAGGACTGGACGCGTCAGAGGATTGACAGAAATCGCGAAATCCGCGGTATCGCCCTGCGGGGACCCGCCCTAACCTATTGATAACCCTATGCCCCGGGCCGGCTCCGGGGAAATGGCACGATGATTGCTTTTGGTCTGCTGAACAGCGGAACCAGGATCATGAACGCCATCAACAACCCTGCCTCAGCCACGCGAATCGCCGCCCCGGTGATGGATGCGATGCAGAGCGCGTCGGCCCGCACGGGGATCGATTTCGACTATCTGGTCGATGTCGCCCGCGTCGAAAGCCGCTTCGATCCGACCGCGAAAGCCCCCACCTCTTCGGCGCGGGGCCTTTACCAGTTCACGCGCCAGACATGGCTTGAGACGTTGCAGCGCCATGGCGCGAACCATGGTCTCGCCTGGGCCGCCGACGCGATCAGCCGCGACGGGTCGGGACGGCTGAGCGTCGGCGATCCCCAGCTTCGCGAGCAGATATTGGGCCTGCGCGACGACCCCGCCGCCGCCGCCGCGATGGCGGGCGCGCTGACCGCCGACAACCGCGACTATCTGGAAAGCCGCATCGGCCGGGGCGCCGAGCCGGTCGACCTCTATCTCGCCCATTTCCTGGGAAGCGGCGGCGCCGTCAAATTCCTGTCGGCGCTGGAAAGCGATCCCGGCCAGCCCGGCGCGCCGATGATGCCGGACGCGGCGGCCGCCAACCGTTCGGTCTTCTATGCCCCCGACGGCAGCATGCGCAGCCTTGCCGAAATCCGCGAACGCTTCCGCGCCAAGCTGGAAGAGGACGGACAGACCCTGATCTTCACGAATCCGTCCGCATCCTCCGGCTGGAGCGCCTCGGCGACGAGCTGGAGCGGCCGGGCGGACGGAGCGCGCGGCGGCGGACGTCCGCCGCTGCAAATGATGGACATTCAGCCGATGCCGAAGAAATTGTCGATGGGCTTTGCCGCGGACGCCTATAGGCGGCTCGCCTCGCTGTCGGGAGGCGCCGCATGACCGCCGGGCTGAACGGCCGCAGCGCCGCGCGCATGGCGGGCGCCGCCGCGCTGCCCGCGGGGATGCTGATCCTCGTCGCGCTGATGGTGATCCCGGTATCGCCACTGATCCTCGACATCAGCTTCATCCTCAACATCATGATCAGCCTGCTGATCCTGATGGTGGCGTTGCAGGCGTCGAAGCCGCTCGATTTTTCCGCCTTTCCGACCGTGCTGCTGCTCGCGACCCTGTTCCGCCTCGCGCTCAACGTCGCCTCGACGCGCGTCGTGCTGGTCCACGGCCACGAAGGCACGCATGCGGCAGGCAACGTCATCGAGGCGTTCGGCCAGGTGCTGATCGGCGGCGACTATGTGGTCGGCCTGTTCGTCTTCGTCGTGCTGATGATCATCAACCTGATCGTCATCACCAAGGGCGCGGGCCGCGTGTCCGAAGTGTCGGCACGCTTCACGCTCGACGCCCTGCCCGGCAAGCAGATGGCGATCGACGCCGATCTGAACGCCGGGCTGCTGACGCCCGAAGAAGCCAAGGCCCGGCGGCAGGAAGTCGCGACCGAGGCCGATTTCTATGGATCGATGGACGGTGCGTCCAAATTCGTGAAGGGCGACGCGATCGCGGCCCTGCTGATCCTGTTCGTCAACATCATCGGCGGGCTGATCCTGGGCATGTTCAGCCACGGGCTGGGCTTTTCGGAAGCGGGCAGCACCTATGTCACGCTGGCGATCGGCGATGCGCTGGTCGCACAGATCCCCGCGCTGCTGCTGTCGATCGCCGCCGCCGCCATCGTCACCCGCGTCGCCTCGCCCTTCGACCTCTCCGGCCAGATCGGCAGCCAGTTCGCCTCGCCCGGCATCTGGATGGCGGTCGGCGGCATCCTGTTCGTGCTGGGCCTGGTCCCCGCAATGCCGCAGATGCTGATCCTGCCCGCCGCCGCGCTGTGCTTTGCCATCGGCTGGCAGATGCGCCGCAACGCCGCCGAGGCACAGACCGCGCCCCCGCCCGCCGCGCCCGCGCCCGACCCGCACCATATCGACTGGGCCGACGTCAGCGACGTGGGCGCGTGCCAGCTGGAAATCGGCTATGCGCTGGTCAGCCTTGTCGACGAGCGCAAGGGCGCGCCGCTGATGGGCCGCATCACCGGCATCCGCAAGCAATTGTCGAAGGAACTGGGCTTCGTCGTCCCGGCCGTGAAGGTCGCCGACGATTTGTCGCTGCCGGGCAATGTCTATCGCATCTCGGTCGCGGGCGTGATCGTCGGCGAGGACGAAGTCTTCCCCAACGAAATGCTCGCGCTCGATTCGGGCGATCTCGTCACCACGGTGCCGGGCC
The DNA here is from genome assembly GCA_002842935.1 of Alphaproteobacteria bacterium HGW-Alphaproteobacteria-13. Lineage (GTDB taxonomy): Bacteria > Pseudomonadota > Alphaproteobacteria > Sphingomonadales > Sphingomonadaceae > Sphingopyxis. The sequence goes on from PHEM01000011.1 coordinate 17,357, forward strand.
GCCCCTGCAAGGACCCGACCTTCGGACTCGACGCGATCTGGATTCCCAAGACGTCGCAGAACGACGCGATCGCGGCGGGCTATACCGTCGTCGATCCCGCGACCGTCGTCGCGACGCACCTCAACAACAGCATCATCGCATCGGCCGCCGAACTGTTCGGCATCGACGACGCGCAGGCGCTGCTCGACCATCTGAAGATGCATTATCCGCAGTTGGCGCAGAATCTGTCGCCGGGCGGCTATACGCTGCCGCGCGTCGCGGCGCTGTGCAAGGCGCTGCTCGTCGAGCGCGTGCCGCTGCGCGATTTCCGCAAGATCGCGGAGGCGATGGTCTCGCTGATCGGCCAGCAGCTTGGCGACGGCGACTTGCTGGAGGCGGTGCGCCAGCGCATCGGCGCGCTGATCGTCCAGACCATCGTGCCGAGCCGGATGCCGCTGCCCGTCGTCACTTTCAGCCCCGAGATCGAAATGCTGCTGAACCAGTCCGTGCGGGCCAATCCCGGCGCCGAATGGCCGTTCGAGCACGGCATGGCGACGAAGATCATCGGCGAGATCGGCCAGGCGGTCGAACCGCTGCTGCTCCAGACGCGCAGCTTCGCGCTCGTCGTCTCGCCGCTGTGCCGCGCGGCGCTGTCGCGGCTGGTGCGCGCGACCTTCCCCGACGTCGCCGTGATTTCCTACCTCGAGATTCCGGCGAGCAAACAGACAGAGATCGTCGCGACGATCGGCGGCGAGCTGCCCCGCCTCGCGACGGGCATCAACGCCCAGATGGAGGACCAACCCCATGAAGATTGAGCCAGCCGAGCAATTCTCCGGCACGGCAAACAGCGCGCTGCGCCCGCACGGCTATGCGGGCAGCGCCGACACGCTGATCGCCGAATATACGCCGCTGGTCCGCAAGATCGCCTGGCAGGTCTTTTCCCGCGTCGCGCGGACGAGCGAACTGGACGATTTGATCCAGGTCGGGCTGATCGCGCTGATCGAGGCGGCGCGCCAATATGAGGAGCGCGGCTTTGCCTTTGCCACTTATGCGACGACGCGCATCCGCGGCGCGATGATCGACCAACTGCGCCGCGAGGCCGATGTCGGCCGCTCCGCCATGGCCGCCGCCCGGCGGATACAGGCCGTGCGCGCGCAGCTGGAACAGCAGTTGCGGCGCGCACCGACGCCCGCCGAGATGGCCGAGGCGATGGAGATGTCGGCGGAGGATTATTTCGCGCTGGAACGCAGCGCGCTGCACGGCCGATCGACCTCGCTCGACGAGATGATGGAGAACGGCACCTTCCTGCTCGCCGACGAGCGTCCCGGCGCGAGTGAAGCCTTTGAGCAGGACGATCTGCTGGAGGCGCTGCGCATCTGCATCGCCCGCCTGTCGGAGCGCGAGCAGCTGGTGCTGCAACTCTATTTCTTCGAGGAGCTGAATCTCCACGAAATCGGCCTGACGCTCGACGTCAGCGCGGCGCGCGTCTGCCAGATCAAGCGCGACGCCATGGCGAAAGTCGACCGCATGATGCGCGAGATGACCGAATAGAGCGCATGTCCCCGATGGGGATGGGCCTTCAGCGGCGCGTCAGCCCAACGATCCCACGCAGTCGAAGGCGCGGTCGCTTCCATCGTCGATCGTCCACATGCGGTTCGCCGTCTCGAGATAGCGGCGCCAATGCTCCGCCGCGGCCGCAGGCTCATCCGCCGCTATCAGACCCTGCAATTTATGATAGGCGTCGAGCGCTGCCGCGTCCCGCGCGGCGCGGCGGGCCAGTTCCTGTGGCCAGCGTTGATAGAACAGCTGCCGATGCTGTGCACAGAGCGCCTGAAGCATTTCGTTGAAAAACAGGATCGTCTGGTTTCGCGCCGCCCCCGCCAGCCCGTCGTGAAAGGCTTTTTGCGCGCCCGCGAAAGCGTCGGCATCGCCCGCGCCAAGCGCCGCCGCCATGTCCGCCAGCGGTGCGCGCAGCGCGGCGCCAAGCGCCGGTCCGCCTTCGATTGCGGCGATCACGTCCAGTTCGAAGGCCATTCTGGCGTCATAGAGATCGGCGGCCGTCGTTCCTTCGAATTGCAGCACCAGTGCGGCGTATCGCGCGGCCCTTTCCGCCGACGGGCTGCGGATCAGCGCCCCCTGCCGGGCGCCCGGCGCGACGGCGATCAGCCCCTCGGCCTCCAGCACGCGCAGCGCATCCCGCAGCGCCTGCCGCGGATAGCCGTAATGCCGGACCAGCTCGATCTCGGTCGGCAAGTGCGAACCCGCCGCCAATTGCCCTCGGACGATCTGGGCGCGAAGGCTGACGGCGATGCAGTCGCCGTGACGCATGGCGGCCGCGAACGGCGGCGGAAAGCGGTCGACACGCCGGTCCGCGCCTGCCGGAATATCTTGCCTGGTCGGCATCGGATCCTCCCTCCTCGCCGCGATGGTTGGCCAACAGCATAGTGATTGTCAATCATCGTTTTAATTCTAGAAGAAATTCACAAGACCTTCACGACGGCATTCATCCTATTTTTACCATAAAAATAGAGGATATTGATGATCTATGTCATGATTGCATCGCGCCCTCGGAAACCGACGATCCATTGACCAACAGTTATAAATCGTAGATTGGTAATAATATGGGAGCGAAGCATGAGCGATCGGGAAGCGTTGCACGCGCGCATTCAGGCGCTGGAGGATGCGGCCGATATCGCCCGGCTCAAGGCGGCCTATTGCGCGGCGTGCGACGCCGATCATGACGGCGAAGCGGTCAGCCGGCTGTTCGTTCCCGATGGGCGCTGGATCGCGCGCGGCAAGTTCATGCTGGAAGGGCGCGACGCCATTCGCGCCTATTTCGACGGCATCCGGCAAAGCGGGCGCATCCGGGCCTCCAGTCACATGATCGGCAATCCCGAGATCAGCGTGGAAGGCGATCGCGCACGGGGGCGATGGCACCTGCTCATGCTCTACGAGGGACCGAATGAGCGGGGCGAACGGGCCTTTTTCCGTATCATCGCCCGATATGACGATATGTTCGTGCGGGCCGGAGGCGCATGGCGGTTCCAATCGCTCCAGACCAGCGCGACGGCGCATGACGAATATCTTTGCGGCCCGTCCCGCCTGACGCCCTGACCCGGCCGGATTTTTCGCGATGCTTTTCCGCCGGATGACCTATGGCCTCCCGCACCAACTTCATCGCATCTGTAATGACAGGACCGGCACGGGCTTTGCCGTCTTGCCGCTCGCCCGCGAACATCGCATCGCAAGCAGTGTGGCGACAGCAGGAGAGGGAAGCCGTGGCGAACGATGTGCGAGCGCGAGCGAAGCTTTGGGCCAAGGGAAGGCTTTTCGAGGATTTCCACGAAGGGCAGCGGTTCGAACATCATTGGGGACGGACGATATCGGAAAGCGATACGGTGCTGTTCTCCACGCTGACGCTGTCCTTCAACCCGCTCTATTTCAACCGCAGCTATGCGATCGCCCACGACCATCCCGACATCGTCGTCAATCCGCAGCTCGTCTTCAACGTCGTGCTCGGCCTGACGGTCGAGGATTGCAGCGAGATCGGCGGGCCGTTCCTGGGCGTGTTCGACCTCGATTATCATCGCCCGGTCTATCCGGGCATCACCCTGCGCGCGCGCAGCGAGACGGTCGAGACGCGCCTGTCGGCCAGCAATCCGGCGAACGGCATCGTCACTTGGGAAACGGAAGGCGTCGACGACGCAGGGGAGCGGGTCGTGTCCTTCCGCCGGTCGAACCTGGTCGCGCGGCGCCATCCCGAAGGAGCGAACTGATGGACAAGCTGTCGAGCCTGACGGGCGCCGCCAACTATTTCGAGGATTTCGCGGTCGGCGACGCCATCCGCCACCAGCGGGGCAAGACCATCACGCCGCTCGAGAATGTCCTCATCACCAACATGGTGATGAACACCGCGCAGGGGCATTTCAACGAGCATCATATGGCGAATTCGCCGTTCAAGAAGATATTGTCCTATGGCGGCGTCAATTTCTCGATGGTGCTGGGGCTGGCGTCGCAGGATTGCTGCGAAAATGCGTTGGCCGAACTGCGGCTCGACAAGATCCGGCTGACGAAGTCGGTTACGCACGGCGATACGCTCTATGCCTTTTCGGAAGTGCTGGAAAAGCGCGATGCCGACCGCGAGGACGCGGGCATCGTGGTTTTCAGGCATTATGGCTATAACCAGCATGACGAACTGGTCGCCGAGGTCGAGCGCACCGTGCTGCTGAAGCGCAAGAGCCATTGGGGTGATCGGTGACCGGCCCGCGCTTCGGGGCGCTATCCGACATACGGATCATCGACCTCACGCAAATGCTTGCCGGACCCTATGGCACGATGATGCTGGCCGATCAGGGCGCGCATGTCATCAAGGTCGAAAGCCCCGAAGGCGATATGAGCCGGGACGCGACCGGCGCGGCGGCAGGCACCGGAGACGGGCGGCGGCTGTCGGGCTATTTCCAGAGCATCGGACGCAACAAGGACAGCGTCGTTCTCGACCTCAAGACGCCCGGCGGGGTGCAGGCGCTGAAGGCTCTGGTCCGCGATGCCGACGCGGTGGTCGAGAATTTTCGTTCCGGCGTCATGGAGCGGCTCGGGCTGGGCTGGGATGTGCTGCGAGCGATCAATCCGCGCCTCGTCTATGGATGCCTGCGCGGCTTCGGCGATCCGCGCACCGGCGCGTCGCCTTATCAGAACTGGCCCGCGTTCGACGTCGTCGCGCAAGCGATGGGCGGTATCATGGCGATCACGGGTCCCGACGCCATGACGCCGACGAAAGTCGGGCCGGGCGTCGGCGACATCGTGCCGGGCATCATGCTGGGCTTTGGTGTGCTGGCGGCGATCCACCATGCCCGGCGGACCGGCGAGGGACAATTCGTCGACGTGGCGATGACCGACGCCGTGCTCGCCGTGTGTGAACGCAGCGTGTGGCAGCACTCTTTCGACGGAGTGCTTCCGGGACCGGAGGGCAATCACCATCCCTTCCTCTGCCCCTTCGGCATGTATCCGGCGGCCGATGGTCATGTGACGCTGGCGGCGCATATCGATGCTTTCTTCGTCGCGCTGTGCGAGGCACTGGGCGCGCCGCAGCTTGCGACCGATCCCGATTTCGCCCGGCGAGAGGCGCGTTCGGCCAACAGGCTGCGCCTGATCCAGATCCTTGGCGACATCACGCGGCGCTTCACCAAGGCGGAGCTGGTCGCGCGCCTCGGCGGGC